>JACMKJ010000081.1 GCA_014380155.1 Rhizobacter sp.
CTGCGCTGGCGCGCCCCGGCCGCCGCCGCCAGCTGGGGCGGCACCCGCTCGGGCGCGAACTACGCACCGCACTGCGCCCAACCCGCGTCGCCGTTCGGTTCAGCTTCGACCAGTGAAGACTGCCTCTACCTCAACGTCTACACGCCCAAGGGCAACGGCACCTACCCAGTGATGGTGTGGATCCACGGCGGCGCTTTCTACCTGGGTCTGAGTAATGCCTTCGACCCGTCAGCGCTGGTCGCCAAGGGCGTGGTCGTCGTGACGATCAACTACCGCCTCGGCGCCTTGGGATTCATGTCGCACTCGGCGCTCAGCACCGAGCAAGGCGGCAGCTCGGGCAACTACGGCCTGATGGACCAGCAAGCCGCCCTGCGCTGGGTGCGCGGCAACATCGCCAACTTCGGCGGCAATGCCAACAACATCACCATCGTCGGCGAGTCGGCCGGTGGTTTCAGTGTTCACTCGCACGTGGCCTCGGCCGGGTCAGCCGGCTTGTTCCACAAGGCGATTGCGATGAGCGGCGCCTACCCTTTCGGCGCCCCGCAAGACACCCTGGCCGTGGCACAGCTCAAGGGGGCAGGCGTGGCAACGGCCATCGCCACCGCGACTTCGACCACAGCTTGCGCCACGGTCGAGTGCCTGCGGGCGCTGCCGGTGTCTGCATTGCTCACGGCGCAGGCGGCCGTGTACCCGAGCGGCCCCGTGCCGTCGGTCGACGGCAGCGTGCTCACCGCCAACGTGCGCACCACCATCGCGGCTGGCACCCACAACCGGGTGCCGATGATCGAAGGCACCACGGGTGACGAATGGCGATTGTTCGTCGCGCTCGACGAATTCACCGCCGCACCGCTGGCTGACAACGCAGCCCACATCGCCAAGGTCACCGCGTTATTGGGCGGCGCGCTGAACCCGGCCGCAGGCCCGACCGCCACCGCCCTGGTCAACGGCCTGTACTCAGCACCGTCGATTTACCCAGATGCCAGCCTGGCCTACGGTGCACTCGGCACCGACATGGTCTTCGCCTGCAACGGCCGCATCGCCGCGCTCGAACTGCAACAGCACGCCCCCGTCTACGCGTATGAGTTCCGCGACCGCACGGCGCCGTCGACGCTGCCGCACCGCTCCACCTTCAGCCTGGGTGCGTACCACGGGTCGGAGCTGCAGTACATCTTCCCCTCGAGCAGCCCGCTCACGGCCGAGCAGCAGGCGCTCGCCGGCACGATGACCAGCTACTGGACCCACTTCATGAAGACCGGCAACCCCAACGGCACCGGGGTGCCCGCCTGGGCAGCGTTCACCGCGGCCGTCGACGGCTACCAGGGCCTGGACATCGCCAGCGGTGGCGGTGTGGCCGCGCTGGCCACCAACTTCGCCACCAGCCACAACTGCACCGCGCTGAACCAGGGCGTGCCGTTCACCCCCACGCCTTGAGCCGCGGCGGGTTCCCAGACAACGAGCAACAACAGTGAGGCAGGGAGTGTGGGCCGGCGCAAGCCGGCCCATTTTTTTGGGCGCCGCTCGCGGGCCTACTTCGGCTCGGCGTCTTGCAACAAGCGCCACATCACCTTGCCCGAGCCAGACTTGGGCAGGCTGTCGGCAAACTGCACGAGCTTGGGCACCTTGTAGGCCGCCATGTGGTCGCGCGCCCAGTCGGTGATGTCTTGCTCGGTGGTCTTGCCCTTGGCTTCGGCGCGCAGCACCACCACCGCCTTGACGGTCTCGCCGCGGTACGCATCACGCGCCGCGATGATGCAGGCCTCCTGCACCGCAGGGTGCTTGTACAAGAGCATCTCCACCTCGGCCGGCCACACCTTGAAGCCGCTGGCGTTGATCATTCGCTTCAAGCGGTCGGTGAGGAAGAAGTAGCCCTCTTCGTCCATGCGCCCGAGGTCACCGGTGCGAAAGAAGGTCTTGCCCTCGAACTCCACGAACGCCGCCGCGGTGGCGTCGGGCTGGCGCCAGTAGCCCTTGAACACCATCGGGCCGTGGCTGATGATCTCGCCTACCTCGCCGGGCGGCAGCTCCTTGAGCCTGCTCGGGTCGACCACGCGCGAGTCGACACCGAAGATCGGGATGCCCAGGCACTGCGGCTTGGCCCGCTCGGGCGGGTTGGCGTGCGTGGCCGCCGCCGTTTCGGTGAGGCCGTAGCCTTCGGCGAAGACGATGCCGAATTCCTTCTCGAGCCGTTCGGCCACCGCCGCCGGCATCGCCGCACCACCGCCGTTCATGAAGCGCAGGCTGGAGAGGTCGAAGCTCTTGTAGTTGGGGCTGCCGAAGAGGTCGATCACCATCGTGGGGATGCAGGTCCAGTGCGTCACCTTGTAGCGCGAGATGGTGCGTCCCACGAGCTCGCGGTCCCAGCGCGGCATGGTGATCACGGTGGAGCCGGCGAACACCGCAGCCGACATGCCGACCATGCCGGTGATGTGGAACATGGGCACCACGCCCAGGCCGATCGCCTCCGGGCTGCCGTGGCTCCACTGGATGCCACAGGTTTGGTGCATCAGCGTGCGGTGCGTGTGCATGCAGCCCTTGGGGTTACCGGTCGTGCCCGAGGTGTAGGGCAGCACCGCCAGGTCATCGGGCTGGGCTGTGTTGGGCCCCGGCGCGAGTTTTTGCGCCAGCACATCGGGCCAGCGCAGGTAGGCGGCGCTGCCCTGGCCTTGCGCGGGCAAGGCCGGGTCGCTGCGCAACCAGGCGTCGAGCGCGGCGGAGGGTGTGTCGGCCGGGTCGATGTGGCTCGGCTCGTTCATGGCGTCTGAATACTTCGTCACCAGCACGTGCGTCAGCCGCTTGGCTGAAGGCACGGCGGTGTTGGCCGTTTCGACGACAGCCGCCAGGTCGGCGCTGCAGATCGCCACCTTGGCCTCGGGGTCGGTGATGTAGTGCGCGAACTCCTCGGCCTTGTTCATCGGGTTCACCGGCACCACGACGGCGTTGGCGCGCAAGATGCCGTAGAAGCTCGACAGGAACTGCGGGCAGTTCTGCATAAAAAGCGCCACACGGTCACCCGGCTTCACGCCTACGCTTTGCAGCCAGCCGGCCACGCTGTCGGCACTGGCCTGCAACTCGCTGAAGCTCATCTCGCGGCCGAAGAAGATGGTTGCCGCCTTGTCGGGGAAACGCCTGGCCGTGACCTCCAGGTTGAAGCTCAGCGAGGTGGCCGGCACGTTCAGCTTGCGCGGCAAACGCTGCGGCCAGATGCGCTCGTGCGGGCGGGGGGTGGCTTGGTTCACGGAAACTCCTTCGAGAAAGAACGACAGCGCAGCGCGCAAGAACCGAAGCATGGCAGTGCACAAGACTTCTGCTGGCCTCGGAAAAACCCTAGGCGCCCTTCGTTGAGGGCGACCCATCGCATGCTTCGTGCTTATGCTGTGCCATGGCTGTCACCCAAGCGACTCGGCAGATGGAGGCTCCCGCCTTCCTCGACATCGAAGCCTCCGGCTTCGGGCGCAGCAGCTACCCCATCGAAGTGGGTTACGTGCTGCCCGACGGCAGCAGCTTCTGCAGCCTGATCCGCCCGGCGCCGCACTGGACACACTGGGACCCGGCGGCTGAAAAGATCCACCACATCCAGCGCGAGATGCTGGCGCAATACGGCCGCAGCGTGATCGAGGTGGCCCAACTGCTCAATGACCGCCTGCACGGGCGCACCGTGTTCAGCGACGGCTGGGCGCACGACTACCCGTGGTTGGCCGCCCTGTACGAAGAGGCGGAAATGGCGCCAAGCTTCAAGCTCGACAGCCTGCGCAGCCTGCTCAGTGAACGCGAGGCCCTCGATTGGGAAGCCACGCGCCTGCTCATGAGCCACAGCATGGTCGGCGTGCGCCACCGTGCCAGCGCCGATGCGCGGCTGCTGCAGTCGACGCTGATGCGACTGCGCGCCGGCTGATCAGGTCTTCTTGTCGTCGAGGCGGAGCATCTCGGTCGACGCGTCACCGGTCAGCAAGCCGGCGGCCGCATAAATGCCGAGCTTCTCGCGCGTGTCGCTGATGTCGAGGTTGCGCATCGTGAGCTGGCCGATGCGGTCTTGCGGCGAGAACATCGACTCGCCCTTTTCCATCGTCAGGCGCTCGGGCTTGTAGGTGAGGTTGTTCGAGACGGTGTTGAGGATCGAATAGTCGTTGCCGCGGCGCAGCTCGATGGTCACTTCGCCGGTGACGGCCCGTGCCACCCAGCGCTGCGCCGTCTCGCGCAACATGATGGCCTGCGGGTCGAACCAACGGCCCTGGTAGAGCAGCCGGCCGAGGCGGCGGCCGTGGTCGCGGTACTGCTCGATCGTGTCTTCGTTGTGGATGCCGGTCACCAGCCGCTCGTACGCGATGTAGAGCAGGGCCAGGCCCGGGGCTTCGTAGATGCCACGGCTCTTGGCTTCGATGATGCGGTTTTCGATCTGGTCGCTCATGCCCAGACCATGGCGGCCACCGACGCGGTTCGCTTCCAGGATCAGGTCGACCAGGCTCGAATATTCAACCCCGTTGATCGCGACCGGCACACCTTCGTTGAAGCGCACGCTGACCTCTTCGGCCTTGACCACCACGTCTTCGCGCCACGAGGCCACGCCCATGATCGGCTGCACGATCTTGATGCCGCTGTGGAGGTGCTCCAGGTCCTTGGCCTCGTGTGTGGCGCCGAGCATGTTGGAGTCGGTCGAGTAGGCCTTCTCGGCCGACATCTTGTAGCCGAAGCCGTGCTGGCTCATGAAGGCCGACATCTCGGCGCGGCCACCGAGTTCATCAATGAAGGCCTGGTCAAGCCACGGCTTGTAGATCTTCAGCGACGGGTTCGCGAGCAGGCCGTAACGGTAGAAGCGCTCGATGTCGTTGCCCTTGAAGGTGCTGCCGTCGCCCCAGATGTTGACGTCGTCGGCCTTCATGGCGACGACCAGCATCGTGCCGGTGACGGCGCGGCCGATCGGCGTGGTGTTGAAGTAAGGCACGCCGGC
>JACMKJ010000082.1 GCA_014380155.1 Rhizobacter sp.
CGGCTCCAACGTCGCCTTCTACAAGCAGCTGAAGGCGGCCGGTGTCACGGCGGCCAAGCAGTTCCTGCTGACCATCTCGGTGACCGAAGACGAGGTGCTGGGCATTGGCGGTGAAAACATGAATGGCTTCTACGCCTCCATGAAGTATTTCCAGTCGCTCGACAACGCCAACAACAAAGCCTTCGTGGCCGCGTTCAAGGCCAAGTACGGCAAAGACGCCGTGATCGGCGACGTGACGCAGGCCGGCTACCTGGGCCCATGGTTGTGGAAGGCCACGGTCGAGAAGGCCGGCAGCTTCGACGTCGACAAGATCGCGGTGGCCTCCACCGGCATCGAGCTCAAGACCGCGCCCGAGGGCTACGTGAAGCTGCACGAGAACCACCACCTGTGGAGCAAGGCGCGCATCGGGCAGGCGCAGATGGACGGGCAGTTCAAGGTGGTCGCTGAATCGGCGGCGCTGATTGAACCGAACCCGTTCCCCAAGGGATATCAGTGACCACCCCCTAAGGCCTGACGGCCGCCCCATCAAGGGGGCCGCACCAGTGGCCGGCAAAGCCGGTTCCACGGTGCGCGCTTGAAGGGGCCCAGCCCTTCGGGCGGGCCGCCCCAACAACCGTTCAGCCTGAGGTATCGAAGGCCCGCTCCGCCCCCCGAAAGCCACCTATGACCTTCTCCGAAATGCTCAACATCGGCCTGATGCAAGGCTTCGCCGGCCTCAGCCTGTTTTCGGTGCTGCTGCTGATGGGCCTGGGCCTGGCCATCATCTTCGGGCAGATGGGCGTGATCAACATGGCGCATGGCGAGTTCATGACCATCGGTGCCTACACCATCTACCTGTTCTCGATGCTGTCGGAGAAGTTCGCGCCCGGGCTGGTGCAGGTGTACTTTCCCTTCGCCATCGCGGCCGCCTTCGTGCTGGCGTTCATCGTCGGCTGGGGCGTCGAATGGGCCTTCATCCGACACCTCTACAAACGCCCGCTCGACACCCTGCTCGCCACCTGGGGCCTGTCGCTGGGCATGCAGCAGATTTTTAGATCCTCGTTTGGTGCCAAGGAAGTGAGCCCCACATTGCCCGACTGGTTGATGGGCTCGTGGGCGCCGGCCGAAGGTCTCGACATCCCGATCAACGGCATGTTCGTGATGGCGCTCACCTTGTTCGTGACCGGCGGTGTGCTGATCGCGCTGTACAAGTCTCGCTGGGGCCTGCGTGTGAGAGCCACGGTCGCCAACCGCGTGATGGCCAACGCCACCGGCATCAACACCAAGAAGACCGACCGCCTCACCTTCGCCATCGGCTGCGGCATCGCCGGTGTGGCGGGCGCGGCCTTCACCACCATCGGTTCCACCGGGCCGACCAGCGGCTCGCTCTACATCGTCGATGCCTTCCTGGTGGTCACTTTCGGCGGCGCGGCCAGCCTCTTCGGCACCGTGGTCTCGGCCTTCGGCATCGCGCAGACGCAATCCATCGCCGAGTTTTTCATCACCGGCTCGATGGCCAAGGTGCTCACGCTGTCGGCCATCGTGCTGATTCTGATGATGCGCCCGCAAGGCCTGTTCGCTTCCAAGGTCCGGCGTTGACCCCCTCTCTTGCCATTCTTCTCACTTTGCAACGGACCACCCCATGAACGGCTTCAAGCAGTGGATGGACAGGACAGGAACGGGCAGCGTGCTGCTGCTCGCCGTGTTGCTCGTCATCGTGTTCCCCCTCGCCTTCGACCTCTTCCGCCTGAACCTGGTGGGCAAGTACCTGAGCTACGCCTTTGTTGCGCTGGGCCTCGTGATGCTGTGGGGTTACGGCGGCGTGCTGAGCCTGGGCCAGGGTGTGTTCTTCGGCCTCGGCGGTTATGGCATGGCGATGTTCCTGAAGCTCGAAGCCAGCGACCCCGTCACCACCAAGATCCAGTCGACCCCGGGCATTCCCGACTTCATGGACTGGAACCAGCTCACCGCCTTGCCGATCTGGTGGGAGCCCTTCCGCAGCTTCCCGCTGGCACTCCTCCTGATGCTGGGCGTGCCCACGCTGCTGGCCTTCATCATCGGTTTCGCGATGTTCAAGCGGCGCGTCGGCGGGGTGTACTTCGCCATCATCACGCAGGCGGTGGCGCTGATCCTCACGGTGCTCATCATCGGCCAGCAGGGTTACACCGGCGGCGTCAATGGCATGACCGACCTGAAGACGCTGATGGGCTGGGACACGCGTACCGACAGCGCCAAGTACATCCTCTACTTCGTCAATGTGGGCCTGTTGCTGCTGTCGATCGCATCCTGCCTGTGGGTGCAGCGCAGCAAGCTCGGCACGCTTTTGCTGGCCATGCGCGACAAGGAAGACCGCGTGCGCTTCTCGGGCTACGACGTGTCGATGTTCCGCGTGTTCGCCTTCTGCCTGGCGGCGTTTCTCTCGGCCATCGGTGGCGCGCTGTTCACGCTGCAGGTGGGATTCATGTCACCTTCGCTGGTGGGCATCGTGCCAAGCATCGAGATGGTGATCTTTGCGGCGGTGGGTGGGCGCATGTCGCTGGTGGGCGCGGTGTACGGCACGCTGCTCGTCTGCTTCGGCAAGACCTACTTCTCCGAGAGCTTCCCCGACCTGTGGCTGTTCTTGATGGCCGCCATGTTCCTCGGTGTGGTGCTGGCCTTCCCGCAGGGCCTGGCAGGGTTGTACGTCGAGAAGGTCAAGCCCTGGTTCATGACACGCCTGCTGCGCAAGCCGGTGGTCGCCGCCGCGCCCCCACCTCCAGTACCGGCCAAGCGCGGCGACCCTCCTTCACCGTCATTGCCGCCCGGTGTCAGCGGCCAACAGGTCTGAGGCCAGAGCACCATGAGCAATACCGACTTCGTTCTCGCGGTGGAAGACCTCACCGTGTCCTTCGACGGCTTCAAGGCCATCGACAACCTCACGATCTATGTCGACAAGAACGAGCTGCGCGTGATCATCGGCCCCAACGGCGCCGGCAAGACCACCTTGCTCGACCTGATCTGCGGCAAGACACGCGCCAGCACAGGCAGCATCAAGTTCAAGAACCTCGAGATGACAAAGCTGCCCGAGTACGAGATCGTGCGCAAGGGCATCGGCCGCAAGTTCCAGACACCGTCGATCTACGAGAACCTCAGCGTTTTCCAGAACCTGGAGGTCTCGTTCCCGCGTGGCCGCGGTGTGTTCGGCGCGCTGGCCTTCCGCTGCACCGACGACGTGAAATCACGCGTGATGGCCGTGGCCGCCGAGATCGGCCTCGATCAGCACCTGGAGTTCGAGGCGGGCCTCTTGTCGCACGGCCAAAAGCAGTGGCTGGAGATCGGCATGCTGCTGATGCAAGACCCCGAGCTCTTGATGCTCGACGAGCCCATCGCCGGCATGAGCGTGCGCGAGCGCGAGCTCACCGCCGAGCTGCTGCAGCGCATCTGCAAGGGCCGCTCGGTGATCGTGATCGAGCACGACATGGAGTTCGTCAAGAAGATCGCGCACAAGGTGACGGTGATGCACCAGGGAAAGATATTGGCCGAAGGGTCGATGGAGCAGGTGCAGAACGATCCGAAGGTGATTGACGTTTATCTGGGGCATTGAGATGCGAGACAACGTTTCCCCATTTCCGTTCGGGTTGAGCTTGTCGAAGCCTTCGTGCCGTGTGCTGACCCTTCGACGAGCTCAAGGCGAACGGCAGCCCATCGCCGTTCGGGCTGAGCCTGTCGAAGCCCATTTCGCCTGAGGAAACCATGCTCACCGTCACCAACCTTCACACCGCCTACGGCCAGAGCGAAGCCCTACACGGCATCGACTTCTCAGCCAAGAAGAACGAGACCATCGCCATCATGGGCCGCAACGGCATGGGCAAGACCACGCTGTTCAAGAGCCTGATCGGCGTGCTGCCCATCAAATCAGGAACCATCACCCTCGACGGGCACGACATCTCCAAGGAAGAGAGCTACAGGCGCGTCAAGCACGGCCTGGCCTATGTGCCGCAGGGTCGCATGATCTTCCCCACGCTCACCGTGCTCGAGAACATCGAAACCGGCATGGAGAACACCAAGAGCAAGAAGGTTCCTGACGAAATCTACGCGCTGTTCCCGGTGCTGTTCGACATGCGCAACCGCAAGGGCGGCAACCTCTCGGGCGGCCAGCAGCAGCAGCTCGCCATCGCCCGCGCACTCGTCACCAACCCCAAGGTACTGCTGCTCGACGAGCCGACCGAAGGCATCCAGCCTTCCATCATCAAAGACATCGCGCGCGCACTCAACGAGATCCGCAAGCTGCGCGAGATCACCATCA
>JACMKJ010000083.1 GCA_014380155.1 Rhizobacter sp.
CCGGCACCATCGTCGTGCTGCATGCCTGCTGCCACAACCCGACCGGCTACGACATCACACCCGCGCAGTGGGGCCAGGTGGTGCAAGCCGTCAAAGCCAGGAACCTGGTGCCCTTCCTCGACATGGCCTATCAGGGCTTCGGCGAAGGCATTGCCGAAGACGGCGCGGTGATCGCGCAGTTCATGGGCGCCGGGCTCGACTTTTTCGTCTCGACCTCATTCTCCAAGAGCTTTTCGCTTTACGGTGAGCGTGTGGGCGCACTGAGCGTGGCCTGCGCCAGCAGGGACGAAGCGACCCGCGTGCTGAGCCAATTGAAGATCGTCATCCGCACCAACTATTCCAACCCGCCGACGCACGGCGCCCAAGTCGTGGCCACGGTGCTCAACACCCCGGCCCTGCGCGCCCTGTGGGAAGAAGAACTCGCCGGCATGCGCGTTCGCATCAAGCAGATGCGCACCGCCCTGCTAGAGAAGCTCAAGGCCGCCGGTGTGAAGCAAGACATGAGCTTCATCACCCAGCAAAAAGGCATGTTCAGCTACTCCGGCCTGAACAAGGAGCAAATGCAGCGCCTGCGCGGCGAGTTCGGCATCTATGGCGTCGATTCGGGCCGCATCTGCGTGGCCGCGCTCAACAGCAAGAACATCGACGCCGTGGTCAGCGCCATCGTCAAGGTGAGCTGAACACGCACCATGGTGTCGCACGAGTGACACCACGGAAGCCGGGAATGCACGCATTGGGTGCGATTCACGGTGCTTTTCGGGGTTTTCACTCGCGCGCCTGGCTGCACGATTCTGGTCAGCTGCCTAGAATGCTGCGACGCACAAACGTGTGGCGCGACCAGACCACACGGTCTCACGAGGAAATTCCATGCTGTACCAGCTCTATGAAACCCAACGCGCGCTGATGAGCCCGTTCTCGGAGTTCGCAAGCGCTTCATCCAAGCTGTACAACCACCCGCTGTCACCGTTCACGCACACGCCCATGGCGCACCGCGTGTCGGCCGGGCTCGACCTGATGCACCGGCTGGCCAAGGAATACGAAAAACCAGAGTTCGCGATCAACTCGGTCAAGGTGGATGGCATCGACGTGGCGGTGCAGGAGCAGGTGGCCATCGAGAAGCCTTTCTGCCGTCTGCTGCGCTTCAAGCGCTTCACCGACGACCTCGCGGTGTTGTCCAAACTCAAGGAGCAGCCCACGGTCTTGGTGGTGGCGCCGCTGTCGGGCCATCATTCCACGCTGTTGCGCGAAACCGTGCGCATGCTGCTGATCGATCACAAGGTCTACATCACCGACTGGACCGACGCCCGCATGGTGTCTTTGGAGGCCGGCCCCTTCCACCTCGACGACTACATCGCCTATGTGCAGGAGTTCATCCGCCACATCGGCCCCGAGGCGCACGTGATCTCGGTCTGCCAGCCCACCGTGCCGGTGCTCGCTGCCGTCTCGCTGATGGCCAGCGCGGGCGAGTTCACGCCACGCACGATGACGATGATGGGTGGCCCGATCGACGCCCGCAAGTCACCCACCGCGGTCAACAACCTCGCGATGAACAAGAGCTTCGAGTGGTTCGAGAACAACGTGATCTACCGCGTGCCGACCAACTACCCTGGCAACGGGCGGCGTGTGTACCCGGGCTTCTTGCAGCACACCGGCTTCATCGCGATGAATCCCGACCGCCACATGAACTCGCACTACGACTACTTCATGGACCTGATGCGCGGTGAAGACGAAAGCGCTGACTTCCACCGCTCGTTCTACGACGAATACAACGCCGTGCTCGACATGCCGGCCGAGTACTACCTCGACACCATCAAGACGATCTTCCAGGACTTCGCCCTCGTCAACGGCACCTGGGTGGTCGACGGCAACCTGGTGCGCCCGCAAGACATCAAGACGTCGGCCCTGCTGACCATCGAAGGCGAGCTCGACGACATCTCCGGCGCCGGCCAGACCCGCGCGGCGCACGACCTGTGCACCGGCATTCCCAAGTCGCGCCAGTTCCACTACGACGTGGAAGGCGCAGGCCACTACGGCATCTTCTCGGGCCGCCGCTGGCGCGAGCTGGTGTACCCGGAAGTGCGTGACTTCATCGCGGGCCACGAGTCGGCTCCGCGTGCGGCCAAGGCCACCAAAGCTGCGACCAAACCCGCAGTCAAGAAGGCCGCGCCAGCCCGCAAGCGCGCGCGCTAAGCTGCCGGGGTGAACCGCCCTGACCTGACCGACGCCCTCGACCGTGCACTGCCTCAAACGCAGTGCACGCGCTGCGGCTATCCCGACTGCCACGCCTACGCACACGCCATCAGCGAGGGCGAGGCCGACATCAACCAGTGCCCACCCGGCGGCGCCGAAGGCATTGAGCGCCTCGCGCGCATCACCGGTCGGCCGGTGATCCCTCTCAACCCCGACAACGGCCATGAAGGCCCGCGCCAACTCGCGGTGATCGACGAGGCCTGGTGCATCGGCTGCACGCTGTGCCTCGCAGCCTGCCCGGTCGACTCGATCGTCGGCGGACCCAAGCGCATGCACACGGTGATCGACCCGCTGTGCACAGGTTGCGAGCTCTGCATCCCGGTGTGCCCGGTCGATTGCATCGCGCTCGTCAACGTGACCGGTGAACGGTCTGGCTGGCAGGCGTGGAGTGAAGCAAAAGCCGGCGAGGCACGCGCGCGATACGCCTTTCATGTCTTTCGCGAGGACCGCGATGCGCGCGAGCGCAACGAGCGCCTCGCATCTGCACGCGTTGGTCAGGCACACCCGATCACGCCACGCTGATCGTGTGACGAGGATGCGCCGCAAGTTCAGCCGGCTGAACTTGTGTTGATTTGCAACCAACATGGAACCTCTTCATCTCCCAGAGCTCGGACGCAGCTTGCCCGCAATCCATGCGGCAAAACCATGTCGCCCTCGTGCATTCATTTGTGGGTGGTCGCGTCGTAAATCGGGCCCGAATGTGGCGCTGCATCAAACATCAAAAACGGCCCCCTGGGAGAGCTGTCATGAAAGTCGCGTCTTACG
>JACMKJ010000084.1 GCA_014380155.1 Rhizobacter sp.
CGGCAGTCGTCAGCGGCGTGCCGGCGGCGCCGGTGTTGACGATGTCGACCGTGCCGTCGGGCTTCTTCACGAGCCAGGTCCAGCCCGACCCGAAGTTGCCGACTGCGCTCTTGGTGAACGCTTCCTTGAAGGCCGCGAAGCTGCCGAACTTGGCGTTGATCGCTGCAGCCAGCGCGCCGGTCGGCTCGCCGCCGCCCTGCGGCTTCATGCTGCTCCAGAAGAAGGTGTGGTTCCAGATCTGGGCAGAGTTGTTGTAGATGCCACCAGACGACTTCTTGATGATGTCTTCCAGGCTCATCGCCTCGAACTCGGTGCCCTTTTGCAGGTTGTTCAGGTTGACCACATAGGCGTTGTGATGCTTGCCATGGTGGTACTCCAGCGTTTCCTTGCTGAGGTGCGGGGCCAGTGCGTCTTGGGCATAAGGCAGCGAAGGCAGGGTGTGTTCCATGTGAGAGTCCTTTCAGCGTGTCGAAGTGTTTCGTGAGATTGTAGGCAGCTTGTGCGACATCAGAGACACGCACGGCAGCAGTCGGGTTATTCGGTGCGGGTCGTGCCCACACCCGTGATGGTGGCAGTGGCCTGGCCGTCGGCGAACTCGGCCTGCACCGGCTGGCCCACCGCGAGCGCCTTGGCACTCGTGATGGGTGTGCCGCGATCGTCGCTGAGCCAGGCATAACCACGGGCGAGGACCCGGCGTGGGTCGAGCGCCGCGAGGCGTCCTTCCAGAGAACCCAGCCGTTGCTGGCGCGCTGTCAGCGTCACGCCCAAGGCGCGCTGCAAGCGCTTGGCGCTTTCTGCACAACGCTGGCGTTGGCGCGGCACACTTTGTTCCGCGTAACCCGCCATGCGCTGCCCCAGCAAAGCGAGGCGCTGCGTCTGCCGACGCATCAGGTCGGCGGGCCGCATCAAGCGCAGCGTGGCGTGGTCGAGACGCTGCGCTTGCGTGTCGATCACATGGTGCATGCGACGCGTCATCACCGAAGCAACCGCCGCCAGCAGGGCCAAGCCCTCCTCTTGCGTCGGTGACACCAGTTCGGCCGCCGCGGTGGGCGTGGGCGCACGCACGTCTGCGGCGAAGTCGGCCAAGGTGACGTCGGTCTCATGGCCGACACCGCAGAGCACCGGCACGGGGCAGGCCACGATGGCACGCGCGACACGCTCGTCGTTGAAGGCCCACAGGTCTTCGAGCGAGCCGCCACCTCGGCACACGATCAGCACCTCGACCTCTTCGCGCAGGCCCGCCGCGGTGATCGCTGCGACAAGCGCAGCCGGTGCATCGGCGCCCTGCACCAGGCTCGGGTACACGATCACTTCCACATGGGGCGCACGGCGCGCCAGGGCCGTCAGCACATCGTGCAAGGCGGCAGCGCCCAGCGAGGTGACAACTCCCACGCGGCGAGGGAACGGCGGCAGAGTGCGTTTGCGCTGCGCATCAAACAGCCCTTCAGCTTCCAGCCGCGCCTTGAGTTTGAGGAACTGCTCGTACAAGGCGCCCGCACCGGCCCGCCGCATCGATTCGATGACGAACTGAAGCTCACCCCGAGGCTCATAAACCGCCAGACGGCCACGCACCTCGACCAGTTGGCCGTCGGCGGGAGCGAAGTCGACCAAGCTGGCCGCGCGGCGAAACATCGCACAGCGGATGAGGGCCGCGCCGGTGTCGGCATCCTTCAGGTTCAGGTAACAGTGGCCACTGGTCGCCCGTGAAAACCCGGAGATTTCGCCTCGCACGGTGCACGCAGAAAACCGCGCTGTCAGCGCATCCGACACTGCATGCACCAAGCCAGCCACGCTCCAAACCATGCGCTCGCCGCGCGTGAACGAGTTGTCAACCACGGGCAAACCCAGCGTGGGCGCGGGTCGAGAACTCCACAAGCGCGCCAATCAAGGCTCGGCGCGCAGGTTTGGCTGTCACACCGCTTTCACAATCATGCAAGTAATTGATTTTCAATGGGTTTTTTATGCCTAAGTTTTAAGCAATTTGTTGAAGCGCCTGAATTCGCGCGGCCTGCACGCCGCTGAACCCCAGTTGCCCACAAAGTTGTCCACAGTTGCAGTGGACGATGCGCGGACTCCGCTACAAAGCGCCTCAAGTCAACCACGGGATGGTGACAACATCAAACGATTGCTGCCGTGACAGCGCAGGCCTTGGGGCCATAATCGCCCCTCCCGAATGGGCCCCAACACTATCCAAGAGGACCGGATTGTTTTCGATCATACAAGCCGCTGGCTGGCCGATTTGGCCTCTTCTCCTGTGCTCCATCGTCGCCCTGACGCTCATCATCGAACGCCTGTCGAGCCTGCGTCAGGCCCGCGTTGCACCACCCCGATTGCTCGATGAGGTGGTGTCGGTCACCCGCGCCCACCTGCCCAGCGCCGACGTGGTCAACAAGCTCGCCGACAACTCGATCCTCGGCAAGGTGCTGGCCAGTGGCCTGCGCACCGTGATCGCCGACCCGCGCCTGAGCGAGGCGGTCTTGCGCAGCTCATTCGAGTCGGCCGGCCGCGCTGCGGTACACCGCATGGAGCGCTACCTCAACACGCTGGGAACCATCGCCTCGGCGGCGCCCTTGCTGGGGTTGCTGGGCACGGTGATCGGCATGATCGAGATCTTCGGCGCCCAGGCGCCGACCGGTGGCAACAACCCCGCGATGCTCGCCCATGGCATCTCGATCGCGCTCTACAACACCGCCTTCGCGCTGATGATCGCGATCCCTTCGCTGATGTTCTATCGCTACTTCCGCGGCCTGGTCGACGCCTACACCCTCGAGATGGAGCAAGCGGCCGAGCGCATGGTGCCGCACCTGATGCGCTTCTCGGTGCCGTCCAAGAAGGCAGCGCCCTGACCCAACATGGCGATGAACTTTCGAAAGCACCAACCCGAAGAACCCGAGATCAACCTGATCCCGTTCATCGACGTGTTGCTGGTGGTGCTCATCTTCCTGATGCTGTCGACCACCTACTCCAAGTTCACCGAATTGCAGGTCGTGCTGCCCGTGGCTGATGCCGACAAACCGCGCGACAACCCGCGCGAGATCATCGTCTCGGTGTCGGGTGAAGGGCGCTACGCCATCAACCGCAAGACCCTCGAGGGCCGCAGCGTCGAGCTGCTCGCCGCCGAGCTGGCGGTGGCTGCGGCAGGTGCCAACGAGACGGTGGTCATCATCTCGGCCGATGCCACGGCCGCACACCAGTCGGTGGTGACGGTGATGGACGCTGCGCGCCGCGCCGGCCTGGCCAAGCTGACCTTCGCAACGCAGGCAGGCCAGGGGCGATAGGCTTCGTGGCCACGCGCAACGCGGCTCGACCGAGCCTCTGAAAGCCACGCCGTGTCGGCTGCATCGCAGTTGCAGGCGGCCTGGTTGCGGCGAGGCGGGTTGGCCTGGGCGCTTCTGCCGTTTTCCTGGCTGTACCGCGCCATCCTCTTGATTCGAGCGGGGTGCTTCCAGCTGGGGCTGATGCGTTCCGTGCGGCTGCCCGTCCCGGTGGTGGTGGTGGGCAACCTTGTTGCGGGTGGAGCCGGCAAAACACCAACGACGCTCGCATTGGTCCAACTGTTTCGCGATCGTGGTTTCACGCCTGGCATCGTTTCGCGGGGTTATGGGCGGCAAACCGACACCATGGTTTTGCTCAGCCGCGATACGCCGGTCAGCGAGGCCGGCGACGAACCGCTGCTGCTGCACCTGCGCAGTCGCGCGCCGGTGGGCGTGGGGGCCGACCGGGTGGCAGCGGGCTTGGCGCTGCTGCAAGCCAACCCGGCGGTCGACGTCTTGATCAGCGACGACGGCCTGCAACACCGAAGGCTTGCGCGCGATGCCCAGGTGATCGTGTTCGACGAGCGCGGTGCGGGCAACGGCTGGCTGCTGCCGGCCGGCCCCTTGCGCGAGCCGGTGCCGGCTGGCGTGCCGCCTCGCAGCATGGTGCTCTACAACGCATCCTCACCGAGCACGGCGCTGCGCGGCCACCTCGCCAAGCGGCGCCTGAGCGGCTTGGCAACGCTGTCCGATTGGTGGCTGGGGCATGCCGCCCGCCCTGAGGCTTTCGCAGAACTGCATGGCAAGACCGTGCTGGCCGCCGCGGGCTTGGCCAGGCCGCAGCGCTTCTTCGAGATGCTGCGTGCACAAGGGCTCGCCATCGACGAACTGTCCCTCCCCGACCACCATGACTTCGCCGCCCTGCCCTGGTCACCAGACACGGCCGACGTGATCGTCACCGAAAAAGACGCGGTGAAACTGCGGCCCGAAGCCATGGGTGCCACCCGCGTGTGGGTCGCAACGCTAGACTTTGAGCTGAGTCCGGCGTTCGCGTCCGAACTGATGCAATGGCTGCCAGCCACCGACAGACCCTGAAGGACCCGACATGGACACTCGATTGCTTGAACTGCTGGTCTGCCCCTTGTGCAAAGGGCCGCTCGAACACGAGCGCCCGCCCTTTCATGCGCAGCACCAGCTGATCTGCCGTGCAGACCGCCTGGCCTTCCCCGTGCGCGATGGCATCCCGGTGATGCTCGAGTCCGAAGCCCGCTCGCTCGACGCACCGGCTGCGGAGACCGCGGCGTGAGCTTTACCGTGCTGGTGCCAGCGCGGCTGCAATCCAGCCGCCTGCCCCGCAAGATCCTCGCCGACCTGGGTGGGGTGCCGATGGTGGTGAGGGTGGCGCAACAAGCCGCCCGTTCGCACGCCAAACGTGTGGTGGTCGCAGCCGACGACGGCGAGATCGTGCGCGCATGCCAAGCTCACCAGATCGATTGCGTGCTGACACGCGCCGACCATGCCACCGGAAGCGACCGCCTCGCCGAAGCCTGCACGCTGCTCGGCCTTGACGGTGACGACGCCGTGGTCAACGTGCAAGGCGACGAGCCGCTGATCGACCCCTTGCTCATCGACGCCTGCGCTGCCTTGCTGAGCACACGACCCGACTGTGTGATGAGCACCGCAGCGCACGCCATCGACTCAGCCAGTGAAATGGCGAACCCCAATGTGGTGAAGGTGGTGCTCGATGGCGCCGGCCGCGCGCTTTACTTTTCGCGAGCGCCCATTCCGTGGTGGCGCGACGGCTATGCAAATGGTCTGACACAGCTGCCCATGAACAACTGGCCGCTTCGCCACATCGGCCTGTACGGTTATCGCGCCGGCTTCTTGCGCCGCTTCCCGTCACTGCCCCCCTGCCCGCTGGAAACCATCGAATCGCTGGAGCAACTGCGGGTGCTGTGGCATGGCGAGCGCATCGCGGTGCACGTGAGTGCATCCCGGCCTGGCCCGGGCGTCGACACCCCCGAAGACCTGGCCCGCGTGCGTCAGCTTCTCGTATAGGACCGCGTGCTATTCTCATTGCGACTAGGGCCGTCAGCCGCTGCTGGTACCCAGCGAATTCATAAATAGAGGACACGAGATGAGAATGATCCTGTTGGGCGCACCAGGTGCCGGAAAAGGGACACAAGCGGCATTCATTTGCCAGAAGTTCGGCATCCCCCAGATCTCCACCGGCGACATGCTGCGCGCTGCCGTCAAGGCCGGCACGCCGCTGGGCCTGGCTGCCAAGAAAGTGATGGACTCGGGCGCGCTGGTCAGCGACGACATCATCATCGGCCTGGTGAAAGAGCGGATCACCCAGCCCGACTGCGCCAACGGCTTTTTGTTCGACGGTTTCCCGCGCACGATCCCACAGGCCGACGCCATGAAGGCCGCCGGCGTGAAGCTCGACATCGTGCTCGAGATCGACGTGCCCGACGCCGCCATCATCGAGCGCATGAGCGGCCGCCGTGTGCATGTGGCCTCGGGCCGCACCTACCACGTCAAGTACAACCCACCCAAGGTAGCGGGCAAGGACGACCTGACCGGTGAAGACCTGATCCAGCGCGAAGACGACAAGGAAGAAACCGTCAAGAAGCGCCTCGATGTGTACCAGAGCCAGACCCGCCCGCTGGTCGATTACTACTCCAACTGGGCCGACACGGGCGAGGCTGGCGCTCCGAAGTACCGCAAGATTTCAGGCACCGGCACGGTCGACGAGATCACCGCACGAGCACTCGGCGCCTTGAGCTGAGTGCTCTTGGAAGCACCCTGAAGAGCCGCTCGATGAGCGGCTTTTTCCATCCAGAATCAAGGCGCTTCACCACCCTCGACAGGAATTCACCATGGACATTGCAGGCAAGGTTTTCATCGTCACCGGCGGGGCCTCGGGCCTGGGTGAAGGCACGGCGCGCATGCTCGCCGCCCATGGTGGCAAGGTGGTCATCGCCGACCTGCAGGTCGACCTGGGTGAGACGGTCGCCAAGGATCTGGGTGGCCGCTTCGTCAAATGTGATGTGAGCCAGGAGGCCGACGGCCAGGCCGTGGTCGCCGCGGCCACAGCCATGGGCAAGCTGATGGGATTGGTCAACTGCGCCGGCATCGCGCCCGCCGCCAAGACCGTCGGCAAGGAAGGTGCACACGCCTTGGCGCTGTTCGGCAAGGTGGTCACCGTCAACCTGATCGGCAGCTTCAACATGATCCGCCTCGCGGCCGAAGCGATGAGCCGCAACGAACCCGAATCCACCGGCGAGCGCGGCGTGCTGATTTCAACCGCCAGCGTGGCGGCATTCGATGGCCAGATGGGCCAGGCGGCGTATTCTGCTTCCAAGGGCGGCGTGGTCGGCATGACCTTGCCCATCGCGCGCGACCTCGCCCGCAACGGCATCCGCAACATGACGATCGCGCCAGGCATCTTCGGCACGCCGATGTTGTTTTCGATGCCGCAAGACGTCCAAGACGCGCTGGCGGCCGGGGTGCCCTTCCCCAGCCGCCTGGGCACGCCGGCCGACTACGCCAAGCTCGTGCACCAGATCATCACCAACGACATGCTCAATGGCGAGGTGATCCGCCTCGATGGGGCGATCCGCCTCGCTCCTCGCTGACGTTCAGGACTTCTTGCGAGCGAGCAGCAACCACAGCCGAGCCAGGTCGGCCGTGCCGTCGTTGCCGGTCACGCCCTTGAACGCCGCCTGCGCACGCGCAGTCTCGCCGGCCATCAACCAGGCGATGCCCAGGTGCAGCTTGGCATCGTCAGCACGCTTGAGGCCGCCTTTGGCGATGCCTTGCTCCATCAAGGCGATGGCCCTCTTGGGCTCGCCGTTGAAGCTCTGGGAAAAACCCAAGTCGACGAGGTCGTTGCCGGCCTTGGCTGATGCCGCCTCCGCCTGGCGAGCGGCCAGGGAGGCCTTGTCTTCGTCGGTGCGCTTCGTCACCAGGTCTTTCAGGCGGCGGTGACGGTCAGCCTCAGCGGGTGCACCAGCGCCAAGCACACCGGCGGCAAAGCCCTTGTCCACCACCTGCTTGCCTTCGCCTGGCAAACCGGCTTGCACCGCCAGCTGTGCCATCTCCATGTAGTCGTTGGCGTTGCGCATGCTGCCTGAGGCCAGCATCAGGCGATAAACGTCGAGCGCGAGACGGTCGCTGAAGTTGGGCTTGCGCTGCACGCGGCCCAGCAGGTCGCCCCAATACTCCTTCTTGGGGTAGTGGGTGACCAAGCGCTCCATCGCCATCACGTAGCTGCCGTTGTCGTTGATGCGCTGGGCCGAATTGAGCAGCAGCTTCAAGCGGTCTTCGGCCGGCACGCGGCCTGCCCGCTCGTCGTTCTGCACCTCGACCACCAGCTCCTTGGTGGCGCCGGCGTAGTCGCCGCTGAGGTATTGCGACTGGATCACCAGGGTACGAATCACCCCGTTGGTACCGCCCTCGGCCAGGTAGCGCTTGCCCCAGGTCACGGTCTTGGCGTATTCCTTGGCGCGGTAAAACGCCCCAGCCAGTGACTCGAGCATGCGCAGTTGTTCAGCCCCCTGCAGCTTGCCACTGGCCTTCAAGGCCTCGAACGACTTGGCCGCAGTGTCGGCGTCGCCCGCGCCCGAGGCGGCAGCGATGCGCATGCGCTCGACCATGTAGTTCTCGTTGGCGTTCTTGTTGGGCACGGCATCGGCCTCGCGAATCTTCGCCAATGCCTCCTTGAACTTCTGTGCCTTGACGAGTTCTTGTGCAGCCTGCAGCGGCTTGCCCACATCGGGGCGCAAGCCTTCTTGCGCATGCGCGCCGGCCATGCCGGCGGCCAGCACCAAGGACGCGATCAATTGGAGTGTGTGGCTCTTCTTCATGCGCATGCGGTCACTTGATGAATTGCTCGTTGCCCACCATACCGAGCTTGGTCACGCCCAGCCGCTGTGCGCTGGCCATGACCATCGCCACGGCTCCGTACTCCACCAGCTTGTTGGGGCGCAGATGCACCTCGGGCTGGTCGGGCATGGCGGCGGTGTTCATCAGCCGTGCCTCCAGCGCCGCACGGTCTGACATGGCTTCGCCATTCCAGAAGATGGTGCCGTCGAAGTCGATGTCGATCGTGACGATCACCGGTGGCGCCGTGGGCGGTGGTGGGGTGCCGCTCGGCATGTTGAGGTTGACCGAGTGCAGCTGGATCGGGATGGTGATGATCAGCATGATCAGCAACACCAGCATCACGTCGATCAACGGCGTGGTGTTCATCTCGACCATCACTTCCGGGTCGCCACCGCTGCTTCCTGAACCTACGTTCATTCCCATGGTTTGTGTCTCCTGGCAGGTGTGACGATCAACCGCGCGGCGGCGGTTCGGTGACGAAGCTGATCTTCTGGATGCCAGCACGCTGGCACGCAAAGACCACCCGGCCCACCGATTCGTAGCGCGACTTTTGATCGCCACGAATGTGGATCTCGGGTTGCGGGGTGATCACCGCGATCTTCTTCAGCCGCTCGACGAGCGCGTTGTTGTCTGGCACCGCTTGCGCGTTCCAGAACACGTCGCCGTCCTTGTTGACCGAGATCTCGATGTTCTCGGGCTTGGTCTGGCGAACGATGTTGGTCTCTTTGGGCAAGATGACCGCGGCGTTCTGCGTGACGACAGGCACCGTGATGAGGAAGATGATGAGCAGAACCAGCATCACATCCACCAGCGGGGTGGTGTTGATGCTGGCCACCACTTCGTCTTCATCGCCGTCTGACGATGAAGATGATGAGCAGAACCAGCATCACATCCACCAGCGGGGTGGTGTTGATGCTGGCCACCA
>JACMKJ010000085.1 GCA_014380155.1 Rhizobacter sp.
AATCATCATGACCCGCGCCACCGTGTCGGTCGGCGTAGACATCGGTTTTCTCCCCGGCACCGAAGAAGAGAAAATGGGGCCGTGGATGGGCGCGCTGGACGACAACCTCGAAGTGCTGGCACGCAGCGATTCGAGCGCCGGTGAATGGGGCCGCGCTGCCACCAACGACCTGGTGCGCAGCAAGATCAAGATCAAGAGCCTGAACTTCATGCGCGGGCGGACGTTCTTGAACAAGTACGTGATCATCGACGAGGCGCAGAACCTGACGCCCAAGCAGATGAAGACACTGATCACCCGCGCCGGGCCGGGCACGAAGATCGTCTGCCTGGGCAACCTGGCTCAGATCGACACGCCCTACCTGACCGAAGGCTCGTCGGGCCTGACTTACGCGGTCGACCGCTTCAAGGGCTGGCCGCACGGCGGACATGTGACGCTGGCGCGCGGCGAACGCTCACGCCTGGCGGACTTCGCGTCAGAGGTCCTGTAACGTCAGGCCGTCACGCACGCGTTCCGGACTGAAACCCAGCTGGGCACGGCCGCGGACCAAGATCACCGGCGTTCCGGGTGCGGCTCTGGCCTCGAAGGCAGCGAGGCAGGCGCTGTCGCGCTCGACGATGCATTCACTGAAGGGCACACTGTGCTGCTTGAACCATTGGCGCGCCGTGGCGCAGATGGCACAGGTCTCTGACGAGAGCATGTGGATGTCACCCGGCTTGGCCACGGCAGCGACATGCTCGCCGAGCCGGCGGTCGCTGCCGTCCACCCACCAGGAATTGGCCACGCTGACCGTCGCAATCATTGCCGCAAGGACAAGCAGCGAGCGTGCCGTCGGCCGGCCTCGCGCCTTCATTTCACAACCCGGCCGTGACCACCTTCTGCGGCCAGCACCTGGCGGGTCTGCCCGCGTCGAGTCATCAGAGCTGTCCTTTGCGGTGCTTGGGCTGCGTGGGGCGGGTTGTCGCGTGCCGCGCTGACGACGCGGCTGCGGACTTCGGACCAAGCTTGGATTCGCTGCCGGCCAGCAAGTTGCGGATGTTGCCCTCGTGCCGCCAGACCAGCAGCAGACTCATCGCCACCAGCGCCAGCAGCAGCGGCTCCAGGCCCCAGATCAGCGCCTGGTAGAAGGGTGCGAATGCGGCGGCCACAAGTGAGGCCAGCGACGAATAGCGGAAGAAGGCCGCGATGATCACCCAGCTGACCAGACAGGCCAGCCCCAACCACGGGTTGATGGCCATCAGTACACCCGCCGCCGTGGCCACGCCCTTGCCGCCCTGAAAGCGAAAGAACACCGGCCACAGGTGGCCGACGAAGGCTGCGAGGCCGACAAAGGCGGCCGCGGTCTCGTCCAGGCCGACGCTCGGGCCGTAGATCAGGCACAGCAGCACCGGCACATAGCCCTTCAGCGCGTCGCAAGCCAGCGTCAACACGGCCGCGACACGGTTGCCCGAGCGCAACACGTTGGTGGCACCCGGATTCTTGCTGCCGTAGCCGCGAGGGTCGGCGAGGCCCATGGCGCCACTGATGATCACGGCGAACGACAGCGAGCCCAGCAGGTACCCGGTCAACAGCGCCGCTGCGAGCCACATCGGTTGTTGCATGCGACGATTTTAGGCCGCGCCCTGACCGCCGGGTGTCAAGGCACAGTGCACGGGCGTGACGCCGAGCGAAGCCTGCAGAGCGGTGGGCTCGATGCAGACGAGAAAGCCCCGCCGTCCGCCGTTGATGAAGATGCGCGGAAGCTCGAGCACCGTGTGCTCGACGTAAACCGGCATCTCCTTTTTCAAGCCGAATGGCGAGGTGCCGCCGACCATGTAACCGCTGTGGCGCTGCGCCACTTCGGGCTTGCAGGGCTCCACGCTCTTGACCCCGATCTCGCGCGCCAGGTTCTTGGTGCTGACGTGGCGGTCGCCATGCATCAGCACAACCAAGGGGCGCGCCCTGTCGTCCTGCATCACAAGGGTTTTCACCACTTGGTGCTCCGGCACACCCAGTTGGTGCGCAGATTCGGCCGTGCCGCCATGGTCGACGTAGTCGTAAGGGTGTTCCGTATAGCTCACGCCGGCTCGCTTGAGGGCTTGCGTGGCAGGTGTTTCACTGACGTGTTTACTTTTCGTGACCATCGCAAGAACTTTAAGGCTGCTGTTTGGCACGCAATTTGCAGATGGTCCAAGTCATAGCAGCACAAATTTCTGGGCTGCATCGGAAATTATTGGAGGATCTCGATGAAACTTTCGCACATCTCGGCCGCCGTGGTCTTGGTACTCGGGTCGCAGGCCTGCTTGGCCGCCGGCGGTCCGCTCGATATCTCCAGTGGCAGCGTGGGGTTCTCCAACACCCCCACCGCACTGGGGTTCACCGACACTTATACCTTCAGCCTCCCGCTGGCAGGCACCATCAGCGGCAGCATCACCGCGGTCGTCAACGGCGCACAGGATGTCGACTTCCTCGGCATCTTCCTTACCGGGCCGTCGGGTGCTTTCACTTTCACGCAGCTTCTGGCCGACCCGTTCGAGACCTGGGGCCTGTCGCCTGTGGCGGTGGCTGCCGGCAGCTACACCCTGTCGTTGATCGGCACCAACACGCCGGCCATCGGCTCGTACGGCGGTAACCTGGCCGTCACCCTGGTCCCCGAACCCGAGCCGTACGCACTTCTTCTGGCCGGCATGGCCGTGGTCGGGCTCTTGTCGCGCCGTCGAATCGGCCGCTGACGAGTGGTTCAACGGTTGAAGCCGCCTCAGTCGCCTTCAACCCACTCGATCTGCGCCCCCAGGGCGCGGATGTTTTCAGCGAAACGCGGGTGCGCTCGGCGCACAGGCGTGGCGTTTTTGATGACCGACCGGCCGGGGATGCTGCAGGCCAGCATCAGCAGGGCAATGGCCACGCGGATGATGTACGGGCTCTCCACTTCGGCCGGCGCGAGGGACTTGCCGCCGAAGGTGATGATGCGATGCGGGTCGGCCATGAAGGCATGCGCCCCGAATTTCGACAGCTCGCTGGTCCAGCCCATCGCCCCGTCGTACACCTTGTTCCAGAACATCGCGCTGCCTTCGGCTCTGACGCCGAGGGCGACGAAAATAGGCAGCAAATCCACCGGCAGGTAGGGCCACGGCGCCGCCTCCACCTTTTGCAGGATGTTGCGGGTGAAGGGTTCCCGAACCCGCAGCGGGCCGTGAACCAGTGCCCGCGACCAGCCGCCCTCGTGCACGATCTCCACGCCGAATTTGGCGAAGGTGCGATCGATCAGCGGGAACTGCTCGGGCGCCGAGTTCTTCACTTCGATCTTCCCGCCCGTGATGGCGCCCAGCGCCATGAAGGTCACGGCCTCATGGAAGTCTTCGGCGAATGTGAACTCGCCTGCGCCGAGTTTGCTGACACCGTGGACCGTGATGCGCGAGGTGCCGATGCCCTCGATCTGCGCGCCGAGCATGGCCATGAAGGCGCAGAACTCCTGAACGTGCGGCTCGCTCGCCGCGTTCATCAACGTCGAGGTGCCGTGGGCCAGCGCCGCGCAGAGAACGAAGTTCTCGGTGGTGGTGACGCTGGCGTAGTCCAGCCAGTGGTTGTTGGCCTGCAGCCCGCCATCCCCGACGCGGATCAGCAGGGCCTCGCGGCTGCGTTCCACCGTGCCACCGAAACGCTCCATCACCTCGACATGGGGGTCGATCTCGCGCACGCCCAGCGTGCAGCCGGTGACATCGTTCTCGATGCGCGCGACGCCGAAGCGCTTCAGCAACGGCGGCACCAGCATGATCGACGAGCGCATCTCCTCGGGCAGGTGGTGGCGCTGCGGATCGAACAGCGTATCGCGGTGATGCAGTTCGAGCACCTTGGTGGCGTAGTCCACCTTCACCTCGCTGCCCAGCGTGCGGAAGATGTCCAGCAGCTTGCGCACGTCGGTGATCTCCGGGATGCCGATGAGCCTGATCGGCTCGTGCGAGAGCAGCGTGGCGCACAGGATGGGAAGCACGGCATTCTTGTTGGCCGACGGGACGATGCGGCCTGACAACGGGGTGCCGCCGTGAACGATGAGATGAGCCATGGTGT
>JACMKJ010000086.1 GCA_014380155.1 Rhizobacter sp.
AACGGGTGATCTCATCGAGCCCGATGACGGTGTCGTGGCCGTCGGGTCGGGCGGGCCGTTCGCGATGGCCGCGGCGCGGGCGCTGGTCCGCCACAGCCAATTGCCTCCCAGGGAAATTGCTGAAGAGGCCATGCGCATCGCCGGTGACATCTGCATCTATACCAACGCCAACGTCGCCATCGAGGAGCTCTGAACGATCGCCATGGCCATCTTCCTTCCGGAGCGCACCGCCTCCACCATCGGCTCACTGACGCCACGCGAGATCGTCGCTGAACTGGACAAGTACGTCATCGGTCAGGCCAAGGCCAAGCGGGCCGTTGCCATCGCCCTCAGGAACCGTATCCGACGGCAACGGCTCTCCGACGACATGTCCGAGGAGGTGACGCCCAAGAACATCCTGATGATCGGCCCGACCGGTGTCGGCAAGACCGAGATCGCCCGCCGCCTGGCCCGGCTGGCGGACGCGCCGTTCATCAAGGTCGAGGCGACCAAGTTCACCGAGGTGGGCTATGTCGGCAAGGATGTCGACACCATCATCCGCGACCTGGTCGAAATGGCGGTCAAACAAGAGCGCGAGCACGCCATGCGCCGCCAACGTGTGCGTGCCGAAGACGCCGCCGAAGACCGGGTGCTCGACATCCTGGTGCCTCCCCCGCGCAGCGACTTCGGCCTGTCGCCCACGCCCGCCACCGACAACACCGCCCGCCAGGTGATGCGCAAGCGCCTGCGCGAAGGCAGTCTGGCCGACAAGGAGATCGAGATCGAGGTGGCCGACCCCAAGCCCACGCTCGAGATCATGGGCCCGCCCGGCATGGACGAGATGGCCGAGCAACTCAAGGGCATGTTTGCCAACCTCGGCCCCAACAAGCGCAAGCAGCGCAAGGTGAAGATCGCCGAAGCGATCAAGCTGCTGACGGAAGAAGAAGCCGCCAAACTCGTCAACGAAGACGAGATCAAGACGCGCGCTCTCGACAACACCGAGCAGAACGGCATCGTCTTCCTCGACGAGATCGACAAGGTCACCTCGCGCTCTGAAGGCAGTGGTGCCGACGTGTCACGCCAGGGTGTGCAGCGTGACCTGCTGCCCTTGGTCGAGGGCACCACCGTCAGCACCAAGTACGGTATGGTGAAAACCGACCACATTCTCTTCATCGCCTCCGGCGCGTTCCACCTCAGCAAGCCGAGCGACCTGATCCCCGAGCTGCAGGGTCGCTTTCCGATCCGCGTCGAACTCAGTTCGCTGAGCGTGAGCGACTTCGAGGCCATCCTCACGCAAACCCACGCCAGCCTGGTCAAGCAGTACCAGGCCTTGCTGGCCACTGAAGGCGTGACACTGGAGCTCACGCCCGAGGGCATCCGCCGCCTGGCGCAGATTGCCTTCGACGTGAACGAGCGCACCGAAAACATCGGTGCTCGCCGCCTGGCCACGGTGATGGAGCGGCTGCTCGACGAGGTGAGCTTCGACGCCCACAAGCTCTCGGGCCAGACCGTTGTGCTGGGTGCACCGGAAGTCGACGCCAAGCTGGGTGACTTGTCGCGCAACGAAGACCTGTCGCGCTACATCCTTTAAAACAGGATCAGAGCGCGAGGCGGTGCGATTGCATCGCCAGCAAGCCATCGAAGATCAAGCGATCCACCGTCTCGAACTTGAGGTCGGTCACGGGCGCGAGCTTGGGCGACGCTCCACCCGACATCAACAACACCGGCTCTTGGCCGGTGCGCGCGCGCAGCTTGCGGTACATGCGCTCCACCGCGCCGGCCATCGCGTTGACACCCCCACTCATCAATGCATCGCTGGTGTTGGTGGGGAAGTCGACCACCTCGCCGGTGGGCACCTTGAGGCCCGCCGTTCCCATCTCCAGCGCGGCCTGCATCACACCGAAGCCCGGCAGAATCAGGCCGCCGAGGAAACGGCCGGTCTCGTCGACCGCATCAACCGTGACCGCCGTGCCCACCATCACCACCAGCACCGGCCGCGCCGCGCCGCGCGCACACACGTGGTGCCAGGCACCGATCATCGCAACCCAGCGATCGGCGCCCAGGCGTGCGGGGTGCTCGTAGCCGTTGGTGATGCCGGCGGCATGCGCGGACGACACCGCCCAGCGTGGGTCGATATCCCAGATCTCGAGCTGCTCTTCGACCCGGCGCTTGATGCCGTCACCGGCGACCACGCAGCCCAGCATGCTGCTGGGCGCGGGGAGGTTCTTCCACTCGGTCTCGGCGAGCTGGTCGATGGTTTCGAGGAAGACCGCGCCATGCGCCATCACGGCGGCGCCCGGTTGGGGTGATGTGTACAAGGCCCACTTCAGGCGCGTGTTGCCTACGTCGATGGCCAGAAAACTCATCGACCCAGTATCTCAGGAAGAAGATGGCAGAGACAAAGGCGGGTGGGTGGACAGCAGTTCGCGCACACGGGCCATGGTCTGCGAGGCCCACAAGCCCTTGAACGGTTTGAAGATGCGCGACTCGACTTCTTCGAGCAGGCTTTCCAGGTCTTCGCGGGTGCGTGCGCGGCGCAGTCGCAGCATGGTCAGCGAGCCTGCCACGGGCGCTTCGGCGCGCACGGCACGCAGCAGGATTGCGCGGGCCTCTTCGAGGGCTTCGTCCTGCACGTCGAATGGCTCGGATTCAAGCGCGTCCATCGCGGCGCCCGGCAGTTCGTTGAGCGTCGAGTCGAGGTGCGACTCGGGCTGCAGGCTGAGCGATGCCGGCAACAAGCTCGCCACCGAATCGGGCGCGCCCATGGCGGAAGGTGCGGGTTCAGGCGCTTCCTCCAGCGGCATGGGCCTGCTTTCCACCGGCGCGGCCTTCTTAACGGGCTCCGGCTCCAGCGGTGCAGGCCGGGAGATCATGCCGAGGTCGAGCAACTCGTCAAAAGCGGTGTCGGGGGAGCCGGCGGCAATGGCCAACTGGCGTACTTCATCTTCTGCCCGGCGGCCATCGACCAGCAACAGCACGGTGCGGTGACGCTGGCTCAGCTTGCGTTGGCGGCTGCTCAGCTCCGCCACGGCTTCGGGTGTCTTGACAGGGACCTTGATCGTAGCCACGCGGTGCACTCCTCTCACTTTCGATTTGGGCCTCGATCAACAGGCCGCTTATGGAAGAGGATTGTGCCGCCAAACCCGCTTTTCCAGGCCGGGGAAGCCCCTCGGGTCGCCCCCGGGTACGGGTGTCGGGGCAAGGGCGATACACTCGCCAATTGACGTATACGTCAATTACAACTGATGGAGAAACCGTGGCCGCATCCCTGCCCGAATTGAAGGCTTTCCAGCACGCCAAGGCGGGGGCCAAACCGGCGGCCTTCGATCTGGCGGGCATTTCGCCGGGAGCCAAGCCTTACTCCACCGGTGACAAGCAGGCCGACAAGACCGCGGTCGAAGCGCTGGCCAAAGAGCTCGACACGCTGCAAAACCTGTTTTATGCCGATCGCCGCTTCAAGCTGCTGGTCGTGTTGCAAGGCACCGACACCAGCGGCAAAGACGGCACGCTGCGCGGCGTGTTCGGCCTGATGAGCGCGCTCGGCGTGCACACCATCGGCTGGAAGGCGCCCACCGAGCCGGAGCGCGAGCACGACTACCTGTGGCGCATCCACCAGCGGGTGCCGGCCAACGGCGAGGTGATGGTGTTCAACCGAAGCCACTACGAAGACGTGCTGGTGCCCACGGTCAACGGTTGGATCACCCCCGAGCAGACGAAGCAGCGCTACGCCCACATCAACGACTTCGAGCGCATGCTCAGCGAGACGGGCACGGTGGTGTGCAAGTTCATGCTGCACATCTCGAAAGAGGAGCAAAAGCTGCGCCTGCAAGAGCGGCTCGACGACCCGACCAAACGCTGGAAGTTCGCAACAGGCGACATCGCAGTGCGCAAGCAGTGGGACGCCTACCAGCGGGCCTATGCCAACGCCATCTCGGCCACCGGCACGCCTTGGGCGCCGTGGACCATCGTGCCGGCCGACTCGAAGGCCCACCGCAACCTGATGATCGCCACGGTGATGAAGCAGGTCTTCACGGCGCTGAAGCTGCGCTACCCGCCGGACGACCCGGCATTGGCCAAGATCAAAAAAATAACCTGACACCACCGACGCTGGAGACAAGCGCATGACCGACCTCTCAGCCGAATTCAAGGCGCTCGCCGCCTACCGGCCCACGAACAAGGTGCGTTTCGTGACGGCCGCGAGCCTGTTCGACGGCCACGACGCAGCCATCAACATCATGCGGCGCATCTTGCAAAGCATGGGCGCCGAAGTGATTCACCTCGGCCACAACCGCTCGGTGGATGAAGTGGTGACGGCCGCGTTGCAAGAAGACGTGCAAGGCATCGCCATCAGCTCTTACCAAGGCGGTCACGTCGAATACTTCAAGTACATGGTCGACCTGCTGCGCGAGCGCGGTGGCGCGCACATCCAGGTGTTCGGCGGCGGCGGTGGCGTGATCGTGCCGAGCGAAATCGCCGAGCTGCAAGGCTACGGCGTGGCGCGCATCTACAGCCCCGAAGACGGCCAGCGCATGGGTCTCGCCGGCATGATCGGCGAAATGGTCATGAGGTGTGACAACGACCTGTCGGTGCACGCTCCGCAGTCACTCGCCGCCACGCAAGGGCAGACCGAAGCGCATCGGCGCGCGCTGGCCCAATTGATCACCGCGCTGGAAAACGGCAAGGCCACCGCCGAGATGAAAGCCGCGCTGCACGGCGCCGCAGCGCAAACCAAAACACCTGTGCTCGGCATCACCGGCACCGGTGGCGCCGGCAAGTCCTCGCTGACCGACGAGCTGATCCGCCGCCTGCGCCTCGACCAGGGTGATGGCCTGCACATCGCCGTCATCAGCATCGACCCGTCGCGCCGCAAGAGCGGCGGGGCGCTGCTCGGCGACCGCATCCGCATGAACGCCGTCGCGCCCTGGCAACAAGGCCCACGGGTCTTCATGCGCTCGCTCGCCACACGCGACTTCGGCAGCGAGATCAGCCAGGCTTTGCCCGACGTGCTGGCCGCCTGCAAGGTGGCGGGCTTCGACCTCGTGATCGTCGAGACCTCGGGCATCGGCCAGGGCGACGCCGCCATCGTGCCGCTGGTCGACGTGCCGATGTACGTGATGACGCCCGAGTTCGGCGCTGCCAGCCAGCTCGA
>JACMKJ010000087.1 GCA_014380155.1 Rhizobacter sp.
CTCGTGGGTGGGCAGGCTCACGCCGGTGCGGCCCAGCGCCACGCGCGCCGGGGTGTGCGCACGCAGCTCGCGCCAGGGGTCGGGGGTGATGTCGAGCGGGTTCATGCGGCGATGCGGGGCAGGCCCATCTGCTCGATCAGCCGGTGGCCCGAGGCCACGGGGACCACACGGCCCGCAGCGTCGGTGATGTTCATCTGGTGCAACCACTGTTCGAATTCGGGCGCCCGTTGCAGGCCCAGCAGCTCACGCAGATAGAGCGCGTCGTGGAACGAGGTGCTCTGGTAGTTGAGCATCACGTCGTCGGCGCCCGGCACGCCCATGATGAAGCTGAGGCCGGCGGTGCCCAGCAGCGTCATCAGCGTGTCCATGTCATCGGAGTCGGCTTCGGCGTGGTTGGTGTAGCAAACGTCGCAGCCCAGCGGCAGCCCCAGCAGCTTGCCGCAGAAGTGGTCTTCGAGGCCAGCGCGGATGATCTGCTTGCCGTCATACAAATACTCGGGCCCGATGAAGCCGACGACGGTGTTGCTGAGCAGCGGGGCGAAGGCGCGCGCCACGGCATAGGCCCGCACCTCGCAGGTCTGCTGGTCCACACCATGGTGCGCGTTGGCCGAGAGCGCCGAGCCCTGGCCGGTCTCGAAGTACATGACGTTGGCCGTGGCTGGGTCGCCCACCGTCGCACGCTTGAGCGACAAGGCGGCGTCGCGCGCTTCCTTCAGCAGCGCGAGGTTGATGCCGAAGCCCGTGTTCGCCTGCTCGGTGCCGGCGATCGACTGGAACACCAGGTCGACCGGCGCGCCCAGCTCGATGGCCTGCAAGGTGTTGGTCACATGCGTGAGCACGCACGACTGGGTGGGGATCTCGAACCGTGTGATCAGCTCGTCCGTCAAATGCAGCAAGTCGACCAGCGCGGGGATGCTGTCGGTGGCGGGGTTGATGCCGATCACCGCATCGCCCGCACCGTAGAGCAGGCCGTCGAGTGTGGAGACGGCGATGCCGCGCGGGCTGTCGGTCGGGTGATTGGGCTGCAGCCGCACCGAGAGCCGGCCGGGCAGGCCGATGGTGTTGCGAAAGCGGGTGAGCACGTGGCATTTGCGCGCCACCAAAATCAGGTCTTGGTTGCGCATCAGCTTGCTGACCGCCGCCGCCATCTCGGGCGTGATGCCGCGGTGTACACGCGCCAGCGTGATGCTGTCGGCCGCGTCGCTGAGCAGCCAGTCGCGAAAGCCGCCCACCGTGAGGTGCGCGATCTCGGCGAACGCGGGCTGGTCGTGCGAGTCGATGATGAGGCGGGTGACTTCGTCGCTCTCGTACGGCACCAGCGCTTCGTCGAGAAAGCGCTGCAGCGGCAGGTCGGCCAGGCACATGCGGGCGGCCATGCGCTCGGCGTAGCTGCTGGCCGCCAACCCCGCCAGCTGGTCACCCGAACGCAAGGGCGTGGCCTTGGCCATCACCTCCTTGAGATCGGCGAACTGCCAGCTGTGGGTACCGATGCTGTGGCGATAGGGCATGGGTCGGTCTCCGGCATGGGCGGGGCGACCTGGCCGCCCCGACGCTCACGCCGACGCGGCGGCCGTTTCGCGGCGCTTGCTGCCACCCCACATGAACAGACCATACGACACCCCCATCAGGCCGGCAAACACCGCCGCCAGCAGGGTGTTGTAGTAGATCATCGCGCCCAGGCACACCACGGCCAGCGCAAGCGCGATCGCCGGGAACACCGGGTAGCCGATGGCCGGGAAGGGGCGCGCGAGGTTCGGCTCGCGTCTGCGCAGCACGAACAGGCTGAGCATCGACATGATGTACATCACGATCGCTCCGAACACGGCCATGATGACGATGTTGGCGGTGAGCGTTTGCCCGCCGAACGAGAACAACTCGTCGCTGAAGATGGCCGCGATGCCGACCACCCCACCGGCGAGCACCGCGCGGTGCGGCGTGCCGAAGCGCGGGTGGATGGCCGCCAGGTAGCTGGGCAGGTAGCCCGCGCGCGCCTGCGCAAAGATCTGCCGCGAGTAGCCAAGGATGATGCCGTGGAACGAGGCCACCAGGCCGAAGAGGCCGATCCACACCAGCATGTGCAGCCACACGCTGCCATCGCCCACCACCGTCTTCATGGCCTGGGGCAACGGGTCGTTGATGTTGGATAGCTTGCGCCAGTCGCCCACACCACCGGCAAACACCATCACGCCGAGGGCCAGCAGCACCAGGGTGATGATGCCGGCGATGTAGGCGATGGGGATGGTGCGTTTCGGGTCCTTGGCCTCTTCGGCCGCCATCGCCACACCTTCGATGGCGAGAAAGAACCAGATCGCAAACGGAATGGCCGCAAACATGCCCGAGATGGCGAGCGGGCTGAAGGTGTCTTGCCCGGCCCAGCCGTTGGCCACGAAGTTGGCGGTCGAGAAGCTCGGTGCCACCACGCCCATGAACACCAGCAGCTCGAAGATGGCCAGCACCGTGACGATCAGCTCGAAGGTGGCGGCGGTGCGCACGCCCACGATGTTGAGCGTCATGAAGATCACATAGGCGCAGATCGCCATCATCTTGGCGCTGACCCCGGGAAACTGCACCTGCAGGTAGGCCCCGATCGCCATCGCGATGGCTGGCGGCGCAAACACGAACTCGACCAGCGTCGCAAAGCCGGCGATGAAACCCCCGGTCGGCCCGAAGTCGCGGGTGGCATACGCAAACGGCCCACCGGCGTTGGGAATGGCAGTGGTCAGCTCGGTGAAGCTGAAGATGAAGGTGGTGTACATCACCGCCACCACGATGGCGGTGATCATGAAGCCCAGCGTGCCGGCGCTGGCCCAGCCGTAGCTCCAGCCGAAGTACTCGCCCGAGATGACGAGGCCTACCGCGAGGCCCCACAGATGCCAAGCGTTCAGTGTCGGCTTGAGATGACCGGTTTGCATGATGGGGCTCCTGCACAGTGGCGGTGAAGAGGCACGCCCACTTGCAAGTTCCACGCCGCAGGCTTCGCGCCCACGGCGTGCCCGTCACGCACCAGCTTCAGGCCCGACCCTTCGCAGGCGTGCCCACCACGTGGTCTTCTTCGGCGACGGGCGTGATCAGCTCTTCGATGGCGAAGTTGCCGTACTTCTGCGCCCGCTCGGCGTGAAACCTGCTCGCCACCTCGGCCACCAGTTGGGTTTGTTCGCCCTTGGGCGCATGCACCATCAAGAAGCTGTAGCCCTTCTCGGCCAACTCGCGGTGCGCGCGCACCAGCTTGACCTCGTAGCCCAGCTCGGCCAGCGGGCTGGCGCGGTCGAGGTCGAGCTCGGCTTGGGCTTTCATCTCGGCCGGTGAAAAGCGCACGATCTTGTCGGTGGCAAAACCTTGCTGGCCCAGCTCGGCGGCTGCGCCTTCCATGTCTTGCTGCGTGGGAAACGAGGCGACCACATGGCCGACCGGGGAAAAAACGCCCAGCACCTCGGGGTGTGTCGTGTCTTGCATGGTGAGCTCCTTCAGGTGAGGTGCTCATGGTCGGCGCCTCGCTGCCAGGTGTCACCCAGACGGCCGCGCGCACGGGTGTCGGTGATCGCCTACGCGCTGCCGCTCACTGGCCGGCCCGCAGTCCTTGTTGCCACAGTGGCCAGGCCTGCTCAAAGGGGGTGCCGGCGGCCGTGAACGCTGCCGGTTCGGCCGCCAGCTTCACCCAGGCCAGGGTGTCGTGGTGGCTGCCGGGCAGTGTGTCGTGCTGGCGGTATGTGACGAACCAGGCGTGCACCTGGGCATAGTGCTGCGGGTGTTTTTTCAGCGTCCAGGCCAGGCCCACCAGGTCGGCAAACGCCTCTTCGCGGCGGGTTTGCTGCATTTCGCGCAGCTGCTCGCGCAGCGCCGGGTCGGCGTCACCCTGCGCGGGTGCAAAACCCGCGGGCAGGGTATGCCACGCGCCACGCATGTAGCGCCAGCAGTGGCCCAACTCGTGCGCCGCCATGGCTTCGACCACGGGTTGGAGCAGATCGGGTGGGATCGTGTCGAGGCTGGTCTGTGCCTCGGGGTTGCCGCGTATCGACAGCACCAGCTTGCAGCGGCCGTTGAGGTAGGCCATCGCGAGGGGCGCGTTGCCGGGGGTGGGCTGGGGTTGCACCACGATGTCGAGCGGCAGGCCTTGTTCGCGGGCGTAGGCGATGGCGGGGGCGCTCAGTTGCAGCCAGTGTGTTTCGGTCTGGGTCAAGCCCGACTGAGCCGCTGCGGTGCCGGCCAGCCAGAACGTGAAGACAGCGAACAGGCGCTTTCCCATACCGTGTATTGAATCGACCTGCGCGGCATGGCATCGGTCGATGTGTGAGGACAAAGCACGACTTTTCCATGTCACGCATACCTAGCGGGCGCAAAACAGGCGGCTCGCCGCGCTACCCTCGTGTAACCCGACACTTCTCACATGCCCATGAAAGCATTCATGGAACTGCTTGCCCACCTGGGCGTGCAGCTTGATGCTGGAACCATCACGCTTCAAGGCGCTGCCTTGAGCATGTCTGAATTCGTGCAAGGCCAGATGGCGTGCTCGCGGGTGAGTGTGTGGCTGCTCGAGGGCCAGGCGGGCCGGCGCCAGATGCGGCGTCTGGCGGGCTATGACGGTGTCACCCGCACGCCGATCACCGAGCCGGTGGTGATGCACGAAGCAGAGTTCGCGGCCTACTTCGACGCGCTCACGAAAAAGGGCCTCTACGTGTGCCCCGACACCCTGGCCGACCCGCACCTGGCGGCCATGCGCGAGAGTTACCTGCTGCCGCGCGACATCCGCGCGTCGCTCGACGCGACCATCGGCGCCAACGGCGCGACCTGGGCGGTCTTCTGCTGTGCCCAACAGGGCGGCACGCGCGAGTGGACGCCCCAGGAGCTGCGTCTGTTGCGGCGTTTCACCGACGCTATCTCGGTGCGGCGTGCCCGTCGCCGACGGCGTGAGGCCGAGGCCCTCACGCTGATGCAGCGGCTGATGACGGGTGAAGGCCTGACCGCAGACAACAACACACCGTGACACCAGGGTCGGTGAGGGCGTGGGCGCTCAGAGCCCCAGCCGCTGCGGCGACAAATACTGCTGGCGGTAGATCTCGAAGGGCATGGTGTCGCCCGCTTCGATGCGCTGCTGCTCGGCCACCGAGGCCTGCGCCATCTCGCGAAAGTGCGCCGCCATCTCGGGTGTGACGGGCCGCGCCAGCAGCTGGGCCTGGGTCTGGCGGCTCTGCGCCTGAGTGAAGCGCTGGAACGAGTTGTCGAAGTCGTGTGCCATCGCGTTGAGCACACGGGCCGATGGCGTGAGGCTCGCATCGGCCAGCAGCTCGTGGGCCGCCACCAGCGCGGCCTGGTACAGCTCGCCGCCGTGCGCCGCGTCGAGTGCGGCGGCGAGCGGGCGGCATTCGTCCACGAGTTGCAGGCCCCAGTCGACGAGAGTCCCCTGTTCTGACCCACGCTCCAGCGTGAGCCCGGGCTGGCGACCGTGGCCAGCGGTGCGGTGCTGGTTGCGGCCCAGGGCGGCGATCTCGTCGGCCGTGTCGGGCGGGCTGGGGGTGAGCAGACAGTGCAGCAAGAAGACGTCGAGGAAGCGCACCGTCTCGGCGGTGATGCCGATGGGCACGAAGGGGTTGAGGTCCATCAGCCGCACTTCGACGTATTCGACGCCACGCTCGCGCAGCGCATGCAGCGGGCGCTCGCCAGGGAAGATCACGCGCTTGGGGCGGATGGTGCCGTAGAACTCGTTCTCGATCTGCAGCAGGCTGGTGGCCAGCTGGTTGTACTCACCACCGGGGTTGTGGATGCCCACCGCGGCATACGGCGCATACGGCCGCGTGAGGGCGTCTTGCAGCGACGCGCCATAACGCTCGAGGCTGTTGTAGCTGACTGCCAGCGTCGCTTGCGCATCACTCTGGTAACCCAGGCGGCCCATGCGCAGCGAGGTGCCGTGCGGCATGTAGAGCGTTTGCCCGGCCAGTGTTTGCAGCTCGTGCTGGCGGCCCGCGACGAAGCTCGCACCCACCGCAGGCGAGGCGCCAAACAGGTAGAGCAGCAAGAAGGAATGGCGGCGGAAGTTGCGGATCAGCCCGAAGTACTGCTCGTCGCTCACCCCCGGCAGCGACCAGTTGTAGTGGATGCCCGAGATGGTCTGCATGCGCCGGCCGTAACGGTGGCCCAGCCCCATGCGGTACACGCTCTTGGCGCGGCCCACGTTGGAGTTGCCATAACGGCCCAGCGGAATGGTCTCGTCGGTCGGCAGGTCGCAGGGCATGCTCGACACCCACAGCATCTCGTCGCCCATGTCGCGCATGGCCCGGTAGGTGGCCTGGTGGATCTGGGTCAGCTCTTCCAGGCAGGCCTCGATGCTCAGGTGCACCCGTGTCACCAGCTCGACCTGCGATTCGCTGAAATCGGTGGTGATGTGCGGGTGGGTCAGCGCCGATCCGAGCGCCGCGGGGTGCGGCGTGAGAGCGAGCGCGCCGCTCGGCTGGGCGCGCAGGCTTTCTTTTTCGATGCCACGGCGCAGGCCGCTCAGGCTGCCCGACGGGAGTGCGCGCAGGCGGTCTTGCAAATCGCTCATGCGGGGCTCTCCTCCGGCGTTTTCAGGGAGCGGAAGTTAACAGAGCTTGGCGACAAGCGCACGCTGTGAGGTTGCTTGGGTTTGTGGCAGGCATTCACGCCGCCGGCAGCAGCTTCACCGCATAACGCCCACCGGCCTCGATGAGGGCGAGCAAGCGGTCGATGTTGGGGTGCTTGCCGGGGTGGGCGCGTGCGTCGGCGGTGTGCTCGGCATACATCAGCAGGCCCTCGTGCGCGGCCTGCACCGTGATGGCGCCAAAACGCCCGGCCAGTGCGGCATACACCGCCACCGAGCCGGCCTGGCCGGGCTGGTTGTGCAGCGTGGCGACGGCGGCGCCGTGTTCGTCGAGCAGCTGCAGGCCGGCCAGGTGGCTGATGGGCGGGAGCTGCTGGAGCTTGTCGGCAAAGGCCATGGGGCTGAGTCGTTATTTGATGGATTGAAAGTGCGCCAGGGTGCGCTCATAGGCCAGCTTCGCGGCGGCATCGTCGTGGTGCGGGCCGTCGCCATTGAAGCCGTGGCCGGCTTCGTACACATGCACCGGCAGGCCGGGGTGGGCGGCCTGCACCTTGGCCACTGCGTCCATCGGGATGCTGGCGTCGAGCCGGCCGAAGTGGAGGATGGCCGGGCATTGGGGTGTCTGCGTGGCCATGGCCGGGATCTGGCTGCCGTAGTAGCCCGAAGCCGCTGCCAGGTTTTTGCTGCGGCAGGCCACGGCCCAGGTGACGGTGCCGCCGTAGCAGTAGCCGGTCAGGAAGACGGGGCCGCGCGCTGCGAGCGCATCGATGCAGGTCTGGGTGTCGGCCAGCGAGAGCGCAAAGGGGTGCAGCTCGCGGGCGAGCTTGATGGCCTGTTGCATGTCTTCATCGGTGCGGCCGAGTTGCAGGCCGGGGGCTTCGCGGTCGAAGAGCGACGGTGCCCACACCTCGTAGCCTTCGTCGGCAAAGCGGTCGGCCTGCTGGCGGATGTGCTCGGTCACGCCGAAGATCTCTTGAATCAGCACCAGGCCCCCGCGCCGCAGGCCGGTGGCCTGCACCTGGTAGACGCCGATGCTCGCGCCGTCGCTCATGGTCATCTGGGTGATGCTGCCGCGTGTGCTCATGGGGGGTTCCGTGGGACTCTGTGGGGAAAAGGGGTGCAGCAAATATAGTGGGCCCGATTCAACTCTGCATGAGCCCCCCATGAAAACCCGCGCCGCCATCGCCTGGAAAGCCGGCCAGCCGCTGACCATCGAAACCGTCGATCTTGAAGGCCCGAAGGCCGGCGAGGTGCTGATCGAAGTCAAGGCCACCGGCATTTGCCACACCGACTACTACACCCTCTCGGGCGCCGACCCCGAGGGCCTGTTCCCCGCCATCCTGGGCCACGAGGGCGCCGGTGTGGTGGTCGACGTCGGGCCCGGTGTGACCACGCTCAGGCGCGACGATCACGTCATCCCGCTCTACACACCCGAGTGCCGGCAGTGCAAGTTTTGCCTGTCACGCAAGACCAACCTGTGCCAGCTGATCCGTGGCACGCAGGGCAAGGGCTTGATGCCTGACGCGACCAGCCGCTTCTCGCTGAACGGCCAACCCATCCTGCACTACATGGGCACCAGCACCTTCAGCAACTACATCGTGGTGCCCGAGATCGCGGTGGCCAAGGTGCGCAGCGACGCGCCCTTCGACACCATCTGCTACATCGGCTGCGGCGTGACCACCGGCGTGGGCGCGGTGCTGTTCACGGCCAAGGTGGAGGCCGGCGCCAACGTGGTGGTGTTCGGCCTGGGTGGCATCGGGCTCAACGTGATCCAGGGCGCCAAGATGGTGGGCGCCGACAAGATCATCGGCGTCGACCTCAACCCGGCGCGC
>JACMKJ010000088.1 GCA_014380155.1 Rhizobacter sp.
CTGCCAGGCGCCGGTCCACCTCGGCAGGGCGACGGCGTTGGCGACCTCGGGGTGCTGTTTAGCAGCCCAGGCGTAGTCGGCGGCGGTGACGGCGCGCTCCTGGCGGCGAAACGCCTCGGGGGCGTCGCGTCGCGCGGCCTTGGTGTCTTCGGGCTCGGTGCCACCGGCCGCGGCCATCGGGTTGGTGATCGCGACGAACACCCCCGACAGGTTGCTCACCACATGCCCGATCGTGTCGGCCCCCACATTGCCTGCGACCCCGTTGCCCACGCGGTAGTGCGCGCGGAACTGCGTGCCGGCGTTGGGCCGCTGGCCGTGCGCATCGTCACCGAAACGCAGCTGGGCCAACCCATCGTTGTCGGTCTCGACGACGAAGTGTGTGTCGGCCGCCTGGCTTGCGAGCAGGTCGCGACGCGGCAGCCAGTGCGGGCTGAGCGGCCATTGCGCGTCTCGCAACTCGCAACCGCTGGGCAGCGCTTCGTGCGGGTCGCGCGCGAGCATGGCACTGGCCGACCACCAGGCGTCTTCGTCGCTCGACAGCACCGCGAGCTCGCTAGCGAGCCGAAAGCCCTGCGTGAGCGGCGCGTGGGCCAGCAGCGGGCGGTAGCGCAACGGAATCAACTCGCCCTCGGGTTGCGCACAGGCGCCTGCTGTCGCCAATGTGGGCACGCGGCGCAGATGAGGCTGCGGCACGGTGGGCAGCGTTTCACCCTGCACGCTGCGGCCATGGTCGGCGAGCACCATGTTGCCCAGCGCCACGCTGATGGCCAGGCCGGGGCGCTCGCAGGTCGAGAGGCACAGCGCGAAGGGCAAGGCATCGGCGGCGTCCCATTCGATCTCGGTCACCGCCACCGGGCCGTCGACCGATGGCGTGTCGAAGAGCTGGCCACAAGGATCGACGTCGCTTGACACGCGCGTCAGGCGCACGGCCCAGCGGTGTGCGGGGTCGGCGTCTTCGGGTGTGAAGCTGCCCGGGCTCACCACCTCCTGGAACACAAGCACGTCATTGACGCGCAACTGCGGGTGCTCACCGCGCAGCGTGGCGCGCGTGGCACCACGCGGCAGGCAGCAGCCCTGGTCGCCCCAGGTGTAGAAGGCGAAGCGGTTGTGCGCGGCCACCAGCTCGGCCTCTGCGGCGGTTTCGAAGGTGAGCGCGCCGGCATCGAGCGCATCACGTTCGTTCTTGCTGGCCGGAATGATCTCGGTGGCCAGGCCGCGGCTTCGCGTGAGCAGGGCCGTGCGTGCGGGCAGCGTCACGTCGGCGCCCACCTCGAAGTGCACCCAGGCGCGCGCGTTGCAACCATCGTGCAAGGCGTAGTCGACCAGGCGCGCATGGCGGCGCACCGACACCCGCTGGTGCGCCGTGCCGAGGTAGGCCTCGTTGGCGACAGCGTCCTGTCGGTACGACAGGTTGTCGGCGGCGTAGGCCATCAGCTCCACCAGCGCCACGCCCACGTCGGCGGCCGAGCGCTCGCTCCAGCCGGGCGCGAGCAGGTTGAGCCGGTCGAGCATCAGGCGCCGAAAGCCGGTGTAGTCCTTCGCGAGGTAATCGATCTCCGGCGAGACGGCTGGCGCAGGCGGGCACACGGTGACGGCTTGGCAATCGAAATCAGACGGGCACTCGACCTTGAAGCTGAAGGCGATGCTCGACAGCTTGGGGTCGAAGCCGGCCGGCGCCTGGTCACTGCCCGGGCCCGACAGCAGGTGCAGCGTGTAGTGCGAGAAATCGCCGCTCGTCGTGGTGCGCACGACCAGCGTTCGCGCAAGGTCGTCGATGCCATCGACCAGCGCCGGTGGCACACCCGGCGGAAGGTCGTTGGCGGCAGCGGCCCACTCGACATCGACCTCCGGGATGCGCTCGCCGCCATCGATCAGCAGGTTGTCGGCGCTGAGTGCAGAGCCGGTGCGCAGCAGACGGACGAACAGCGTGCGCTGGCGCAGGGCGGGGTCGGCCTCCAGGTGGTCGAGCACCTCGAGGTATTCGATCGCATTGAGCGTGCCCGAGAGCTTGATGACCTCGAGCCGGCGCAGGTCGCAGCAGAAGGTTTTCATGGGCCACCTCCTGGCACAGAAAAGCTGGCTTCCTGCGCGCGACCTTCGGCGAGCAGCACGTAGCGCACGGTGACCTGAAGCGCCGCGTCGATGTTTTCCACCACCACGGTGTCGACCGCGATCAGGTGCGAGAGGTGGCGCTGCAAGCCGCTCTTGAGCAGGAACTGCGCCGTCCCGGCGAGCGCCACGCTGTTGGGCTCGAACACCATCGAGAGCAGGCCGGCGCCGAAGTCGGGCCGCATCACCCGTTCACCGGGCGAGGTGAAGAGCACCTGCTCGATGAGGTCACGCACATGGTCGGCGTGGCCGGTGGTGGCGGTGCGGCCGCTGCCGTCGAAGTGATACGGGTGGTCCAGGCTCATCTCGGACTCCTCACGTGGCCAGCACGCGCGGCTGCGATGCAATCGGCATCAACGGTGCGCCTGTCGGCACGCAGGTGCCGGTCCCCATCAGCGTGGCCACCGGCACACCGCCGGCCTTCACGCGCAACGCACCGGTCATGAACTGGCCGGTGGCGCAAGGCGGGCTGCCACTGCCGCTGAGCCCGCAGGCCGCCACGATGTAGGGCGAGGCCAGCGTGACCACCGGTTGTGCGGAGAGCATCACGCGTGGAAACGGCGCGGCGGGCGTGGCGGTGCCGGCGTGTGAGCACATCACGGTGGCGCCGAGGTGGAGCACGGGAGCGGGCATGTCATTCGCTCCTCAGGTCACCTGCAAGGCGCCGACGTTCATGTCGATCATCGGGCCCATCATGGTGATGATCGCGCCCTTGCCATTGGAGATGGTGATGCCCACGTCGCTCACCGAAATCATCGCGCCGGTGGTGGTCTGGATCAGGATGCCGCCGGTGGGGCCGGGTGTGTCGCTGATGACGATGCCGTTCTTCAGCGTGGTCTGCAGCGTGATGCCGGCGAGTGCGGGCGGCACCGCCTTGGCGAGCACCGGCGTCTCGGCCATCACACCCCAGTAGCCGCCGACCCAGATCGGGTAGTCGGGGTCGCCACGCTCGAACTCGACCCACACGCCCGAGCCGATGGGCGGCACGGTGAAGATGCCCATGTTGATGCCCGCCACCGGCAGGCAGGGCATGCACCAGGTGCTGGGAATGAACCCGGCCACGTCGGGGCACATCACCTGGATGCGGCCGATCTGCATCGGGTCGATGTTCATGATCACGTTGGCGCGGTACTTGCCGTAGAACGGGCCTTCACTCATGGCTTTGCTCCGTGCGGTCCGTCAGACCGGTACCTTGGGTATGGTGGAAACCAACGCGTTGCGCGCGAGCGTGAAGCTCTGCTTGTATTGCCCGCGCTGGATGTCGTGCGTGATGCTGCTCACGTAATAGAGGCCGTCGAATGGCAGCCCCGCTCCGCGCACACCGACCAGCGAACGTGACTTGAGCAAGCGCCCATAACGCGCCACGTCCAGACGTCCCTTGCCGAACACCGAGTCACCGTTCTGGCCGGCAAAGGCCAGGCCTGTCATCAGGGCCGAGATGGCGGACATATGTGCCGTGTCGCTGAGATTCACGGTCTGGGGCGGCAGCGGAGGCACCAAACCGAGCGGCGGCGTGAGCGGCGAGATATCGGGAATCGGCACGCCGATCGGCACCTTGCTCACTGACTCCTGAAAGTAGACGATGGGCATGATCTTTTTCTCGCGGTCGAAGTTGAAGCTCATCTCTTCGACGTTGGTGAGCGCGTCCATGTTCATCGACAGCGCCGGCTGCGGCGAGCCCACACGGATCTCCGGCCCCCAATACGCCTTGGAGGTGCCCGGCTCCGGCCCCGGCTCCAGGTAGAAGACATAGCCGCACTGCTGCGCCAGCTTCTTCACGTACTTGTAGTCGGAGCCCTTCTGCCCCGGAATGCGCTGCACGGGGATGGGGATGTCTTCCACCACGCTCGGGATCACCATCGGGATCACACCCACCGCAGCGTACTTGGCCACGATGATCATCACGCGCGCCGCCGGCGGCATGGCCGGGTAAGGCAGGCCGGTGAAGTCGATCACGTCCATCAGCGCGCTCATGTCCTTGCCCTTGACGACGAGCTGCCCCACCCCGCCCTCGCCGGGTTTCATCTCCACGTCGGTGGTCATGCCATCGATCACCGACTGCGCCTGCCCGTTGATCGTGACCACCAGCGCCACGCGCATCAGCGGCAGGTTGCCGCCGCCCGTCAGCAGGAACAAGGTGCGCAATGGCGAACGCGGCGGCAGGTCGAAGGTCAACTCGAAGCCCGACTGCGAATCTCCCGCGCCGCTCATCACCGTGGCGCTGGCGAGCGCCTCCACCACCTCGTGCGGCGCCTCCAGCAGCACGCCAGGGCCGATGTAGAGCGTGAGCTTGACGGCGCCGGCCATGGCTCAGCCTTTGACGACGGGGATGTCGATCGCCCGGCCGATCGTTTCCGTCAACTCATGTGGATCGACCACCGCATTCGCATCGGCGATGCGCCAGTACAAGAGCGGGTCGGCGAAGTATTTCGCCGCCAGCAGGTCGGGCCGCTCCATCGCCGTGACCACATGGCGCGCGGCCACCGCCACGCGGCTGGGCGCGGGAATGAAGCGCCGGGTCACATACGGTTGCGCCGGCTGGCCCGAGCGCAATTGATACAGCGCCAAGGGCACGCCGTTGTAGCGGCTTTGCGCATCGAAGGGCGCACTGGGGATGGCGCCCGCGTCGATCAACATCTGGATGGGGTCGTTCATGGCAGTGATGTCAATCCAAGGGATGCGAGCGAGGCCGAGCCCGTCTTGCCGGCCAGCGACTCGCGCGAACGAAGGTGGTTGATGAAAGCCGTGCCGGCGCGGTGATCGAAGCCCACGTCGTCGGTGCTCATCACCCGCAGGCCAATGCTCACCTTGGCGCGCATCGGGTTGAGCGCGGCGTCGAACGCCTCTTCGGTGACCGAGAGGTCGGTGAGGCGCACCGGCACCACGCGGTTGGCGCCCCACACGAAGAGCAGCAGCGGCGCCTCGGGCGGCAAGATCTCCAGCGTGCCCGATTTCGACTCTTCGTTGATCGCCAACATCTCGGCCACGCTGCGATTCACCAGCGCTTCGAGCACCGCGAGCTGCGGCGCCACGCCGTACTGCACGGCGTTGGCGTTCTGGTCGGGTTGTTCGAGCGCATCGGTGGCGTCGATCTCGGCATCGAACTTGATGGTCTCGATGGCCGGTCCTTTGAGCCGGAAGGGCTGCGCCTTCTCGGCCCCGGCATCGCCGCCGACGCCTTGCACCTGGAAGCTGCGCGAAAGGGTCTCGGGGTTGTATTGCAGCGCGATGGTGCGCGCGACGCTGCCGCTGGCGGCGTCGAGGACGACCAGGCCGGCTTTGAGGAGTTGGGGGGAGGAAGACAGGCTCATCGGGTCACCTTGGTCACGCGTTGGAGCGCGCCGTCTCCGGCCTCGACGATCAGGTCATTGAGCAGCCGGGCCATCTCATCGCTGTTGGTGGTGTAGCCAAAGCCCTGGCAGTTGGGGCCCATCACCTTGGCAATGCGTGCGTCGCGGCCGACCATGTCCTTGAGCACGATGCGCGCTTCGGGGGACGAGAACCAGGAGGCCTCCCATTTGGTCAGGACCTCCTTGTGGTCCAGGAACATGAACTTCTCGTGGTCCTTGCCAGAGAAGCGGATGTCGTCCGGCTTGAAGATGCCGGTCGTCGGCTTCTTGGGGTTGCGTTTGGGCAAGCCCACACGCTTGCGCATGTCGTCGGGCAGGTCGATTGCGTAGTCGATGTCGGGGTTGGGCAAGTCCGCCCCCCTCGACGCAGCAGCACCTTGCGCATCGCCGGCCGCCGTGCGCTCGGTGTTCACGACCTTGACCTTGGTGCCTTCGGGCATGCGGTGCTGCACGCCCTGGGCCAGCTCCGTGCGCGCCTTCTCTATCTCGTCGCTGGTCTTGCTGCCGTTCTTCCTGGCTCGCTTGGACAACTGGTCCATGTCCTTGAAGTACGGGTCGACCTTGGGCGCGCGGCCCGGGCGGCCCGCCTCGCGCGCCTCCTCGAGGCGTCCCAGCAGGTCGTCGAGTTCGCCATTGCTGACCTCCTTGTCGCGCTGGTAGCTGCGCACGGCCTCGTCGATGGCTTCGCCCAGCGAGGGGTCGTCGCCCACTTCGTGCTTGAAGTCCTTGCGGAGCTTCTCGGGGTTGCGGCGGTACTTCGCGCGCACGCTCTCCAGCTTCTTCAGGCGCTTGAGTTCGTCGTAGACCTCCTCGGCCTCCTTGGCAGCCGCCAACGGATCCTTCAGTCTCGCCTCTTCGATGGCAGTGAGCTTCAGATCGAGCTGCGGGTACTCCTTGAGTTCGTTTGCGAAGGTCTTGCGCATCTGCGGGCATGGGGGCGGGCTGCACAGGCAGATGCCTTCGTCAGTCACCTCCAGGTGATGGCCGTCGTTGAGCGGCTCCTTCGCATGCACCTTGGATGCCTTGGACCCGGCCTGCCCCAGCTCGTCGGCCGCGCCCGCCGCCTTCTTTTCGGGCAAGGCTTTGCCGGCCGCCGCTTCGGCCTTGGAGGCGTCCCTCGCCTTGTCGCCTGCACGCAGGGCGTCGGTCGTTTCTTCTGCCCCGTGCACGGCCGTCTTGAACTTGCGCGCGCCGGTGCTTTCTTCGGCCACCCGGGCACCGCTGCGCAAGTTCTTCAGTTCGAGCAGCTTCCTCAGCGCGGGCACCTCCGAGGCCAGGCCTTCCATGGCCTTGGCCGCCTTGGTGGCTTCGATCCCGGTCTTGGCGCCTCCCTTGAACAGCAGCTCTTCCGGTGCAAACACCAGCATGACGACCTCGATGATCACGCGGCCGATCACCTTGCCCACCACGTAGCCCTTGTCGGACGCATTGACGTCCGGGCTCAGGAGCTGGTCGTGCAAGGTCTTGCCGAGACCTCGCCCGACCACCTCGCCGATCCCGAAGGCGGGCTTGCTGAGGAAAGCGGGGTTGTCGACGAAGGCCTTGAAAGCCTGCCAGACCGCAGCGGCCGCAATCGAAGCTGTGGCCTGCAGGGCCTCGCTCTTGGCCTTCTCTTCGGCCTCGAACTTCTCCTTGTCCTTGAGGTACTTGTACAGGTCGACGATCGGCCCGGCGGTGACTTCGAAGCCCAGCTTGGCCACGAGTTCGGCGAGGTCGATCAGCCCCTTGAAGGCTTCGACCACCCCATCCCAGGCCCCTGGCAAGAGCCCCAAGGCGATGCCGCCGCTGAAAGCACCGGGCTCCTTGCTCACGCTGTCGGCGAACAGACCCCAATCGTCCGGTGGGATCTCGTACTGCGCGCCGGCCATGAACCCCATGCTGAAGACATCCATCAGCATGTTCTTCTGCTCTTCGAAGTCCACGTGGGCCAGCACACTGTCTTGCAGCTCTCTGGCACGGGCTTCCCCCTTTTCCTCCCAGGCCGCCCGCTTCTTCTTTCGACTGCCCTGCTCGGTGAACATCGCGTCGCGTTGGGTGCCGATCGCCTCGGTCTCGGGTTCGACGCCGGTCTGCTCGTTCACGATGGCATCCAGATCGGTGCCCGTCGTGCGCCGGGGCTTGGCCGCCATGAGTCGTGCAATGCCTTGCTCGCGCTTCACGTGGCTGTCGAGGTCACTCTCGAACCCCGCCCAGTCGATCATCTTGCCCAAGGCCTTGGCATCGAAGCGTCCACGGGCGTCCGGGCCCAGCCGGTCCAGAGTTTCTAGCATGGCGGTGATGTGGGCCAGGCGCTTCGCATCGCTCCTGTCCGTGGCCTTGATCAAGTCCTGGTTCACCTTGGGATCGAAGTACTTTGCTAAGGCCGACTCCCGCGAGGGCACGAGAAGCACCTCTTGAAAGCTCTGCAGCTTGACCGGGAACGGCACCACGATGACCATCGTGCGTTCGAAGGGCATCAGGTCAGGCACGGCGTAGAACTGGATGTCCGCCCACGGCGGAATCAAAAACACGTTCTCGCGCGCCTGGCGCTTGATTTCTTCGCGCGCATCCCGCAAGCCCATTCGCAACGGAATGCTGTAGACCGGCGGCGGCGCCTCGTTGCCCCAGATCTTCATGGCGCGCTCGAGGTCGCCACCGAGGGCGCCCTCGAGCGTCTGCTTGGCCTTGGGCGGCATCACCGTCAGTCCCTGATCGAGGTCAAGGTTGGCCTGCTGGCCGATGCGGTTGTAGTCGATCGGCTTCTTCTTCAGCAGGCTGTCGGGCGCCATGCAGATCTGCGGTTTGAGGTCGAGCTTGAGCAGGGGCTTGGCCGGCGCGCGCACTTCGTCGAGCACGGGGCTGAAGACGTAGCCCGACTCACCGCCCCATTGAATCTTGTAGAAACCCGAACCGGTGGGGTGAAAGGCGCCGGTGCCCTTGCACAAGGTGGCAGGCTTGACGGTGGCCGAGACCGTCACCTCGGTGCCTGCGGCGATGTCGCGCGGCTTCTCCTTCTTGGCCCAGCTTGCGCTGGCGAAGACCCGCACGCCGATCTCCCCGACGGTGTCGAGCGCGTTGCGCCGGGCGACGTCCTTGGCGATCTCTTCATTCGACAGGACCTTGGCCTTTTGGTCCTTGGGCGGCGTGTAGGCCTCGGTCTCGACGCAAGCAGGCTTGGGCTTGCGCTGCAACCTCGCCCCCCCGTGCCCTTGCTGCACCACGTGCGCCAGCTCATGCGCCATCAGTTCGCGTCCGGCGTGGCTTTGCGGCGCGTAGTGCCCCGCGCCGAACACCACGTTCGACCCCACCGTGTACGCCTTCGCGCCGACCGCGCTCGCCGAAGCTCCGGCCTGCGCGTCGCTGTGCACGCGCACCCGCGAGAAGTCGTGGCCGAAGCGCGATTCGAAGAACGAGCGGGTGCCGGTGTCGAGCGGGCTGCCAGCCGAGCCGAGCACTTGTTGCACCTCGGCCGGCGCTTCGCCCAGGCCGCTGCTGCCGTTGCTCACGCGCTGCAGTTGCATCGGCGCGGCCGGGGTGTGGTCGGCGTGGCCGCCGTTCATCACCTGCGCGGCGGCGCGGTCGGCCTCTTGCTCGAAGCGGTCGTCGCTCGCGCCCACCTCAAGCTTGGCCTGCAGGCCTTTCTTCTTCTTGCTGCAGCTGTCGCACTGGCCACCGCCACACGCGCACTTGCGCTGCAGCCGCAGCGTGGTGCCGAAAGACATCGCGGCCTTGTCGGCGGGGGCCGTGGGCGCGTGGGTGAGGTCGCCGCTCATGGCTTGGCTCCGCTCGCGATGTGCTGTGCCGCGTCGCGGCCGAGTGAGGCGGGATCGGCGGGTGCGGGCAGTTGGCCGCGCACACGCTCGAGGTGGCCGCTCGCGGCCCACTGTGTGGCCACGCCGGGTTGGGCGAAGGCTTGTGTCAGACCCTCACGCAAGCTCTCGACCACGGCGTCGCGTTGCTCGGGCGGCACCCCGCGCAGGTTGAGGCGGTCGATGTGCAACACGACTTTCATGCCCACCCCCGCGTCTGCACGTCGGGCAGGCTGCGCTCGTTCTTCGCCGCCTCGTGATGCGCGGCGCGCGCCAGGTGCGCCATGCTCACCGGCTCGTCCGCTTCAGCCGCGAGAAACGCCGCGTTCAGCGCAATGTTGCGGATGTGCCCGCCGGCCATCTGCAGTCGCGCGAGCTTGGCGTAGTCGAGCGCCTCGCGTGGCATGGCCTCGGGGAAGACGCGGCGCCAGATGGTCTCGCGCTGCGCCGTGTCTGGGAAGGGAAACTGCAGCACGAAGCGCAACCTGCGCAAGAAGGCCGGGTCGAGCGCGGCGCGCTGGTTGGTGGTGAGCACGGCCAGGCCGCGGTAGGCCTCCATGCGCTGCAGCAGGTAGCTGACCTCGATGTTGGCGTAGCGGTCGCGTGCGTCGCTCACTTCGCTGCGCTTGCCGAACAAGGCGTCGGCCTCGTCGAACAGGAGCACGGCGCCAGAGTCTTCGGCAGCGTCGAACACGCGCCGCAGGTTCTTCTCGGTCTCGCCGATGTACTTGCTGACCACGGCCGAGAGGTCGATGCGGTAGAGGTCGAGGCCCAGCTCCTTGGCGAGCACTTCGCAGGCGAGCGTCTTGCCCACGCCGCTCTCGCCGAAGAAGAGCGCACTGATGCCCAGGCCGCGCTGGCCCTGCGCGGCAAAGCCCCAGTCGGCGTAGACGCGGATGCGCTGGCGCACCTGCGCGGCCAGCTGGTGGAGTGTGGCCAGCTGCGCCTCGGGCAGCACCAGCTCGGCCCAGCCGGCGCTGGGGGTGATTCGTTGGGCCAGCTCGTCGAGCCGCGGCCGGGCCTGGTCGCGGCAGTCGCGCCAGAGTTGTTGTGCCAGTGCCTCGTGACCAGCGTCGCCCAGGGCTTCGGCGCGGCGGGCAATCTGCGCGGCGCTCAGGCGGAACTGCGAAGCCACCGCATTGACGGCTGCGTGCACCCCCGGTTCGGTTTCACCGAGAGCGGCGTGCCACAGGGCGCGTTGGCCGTCGCCTGTGGGTTTGTCGATCTGCGCACGCAGTGACGCGTCGACTGCGACGCTTTCCCGCGCCGCGATGAACACCGTGCCCGCGAGGCGCTGCACGAAGCGCGACAGCGCGACGGCCTGCTCGCGCGACGCATCCTCAGCTTCGATCAACAGGCTGGCAGGCAGCAGCACGGCCTCGCGTTGCCACAGCAAGGCCAGCGCCTCCTGCTCGGCCGGGGCCGCGGGGATGCTGGCCTGCGACATCACGCACAGCAGGCGGCCGCGAGCCTGGGCCGCGAGCGCGGCCACATCGCACTGGCCGTCGGCATCGTCACCGCTGAGCAGCACGGTGCACAGGGGGTTCTGCTGGGCAGCGAGTGCATCGGCCAGGCGCTGCGCCTCGACGCGCTGGCCGGGGTCGACCAGGTCGGGTGCCTCGTGGTGCCGCAGGAGAGCCCCCAGTCGAGAGTCCAGTTGGTTGATACCGGCAAGGTAATGCAGCACACGCTCGTCGATGCGCAAACGGGCCTGGGTGACGCTGTCGCCGTCCATCTCGATGAGGCGCCAGGCGCGCAGCGGCGCAAGCGGGCTGAGTGCGCTCCAGTGCGCACCCTCCAGCGCGCCCAGTGCAAAACCGAAACTCAGGCGCGGGGCCGCGGCATGCAGGCGGGCGTCCATCTCGACACCGGCCGCCAGCAGCAGCAGGCTGCGCTCGAAAGGGCTGAGGCCGAAGGCGGTGACGAGCTGCTCGATGGCAGGCGGCTCGGGCATCACGATCTGCAATTCGTCGAGTGGTTCAGGCTCGGTGCCACCCAGCCGCGCGCGCAGCCGCGCGAACTCGATGCCCAGCAAGTGCTGGTTGGCTCCGTGCCAGTCGATATGCGTTGGTGCATTCATGACAACCCCCCTTCCCATGAGTACATGGGACGACTCCCCAAGGGGGTGCGGGCCGGCTTGGGAGCGGCCCGGCGCTCGGCCCGCTCTGCAGCGAGTGAGGCGGATTGCTTCATGCCGGCAAGGTGATGCGATGGTTGAAGAACGAAGGCGGCGTGCTGGCGCGGTTGACCACCACGCTCTCGATGCCGTCGACCTTCAGGCGCAGCAGCGGCGAGCCACCCGCGGGTGGCGCGTCGGGGTAGGCAAAGCTGAGCTGGGTGCTGTCGGCGGTGAAGGCGTCGGCCGGCGCGGCGCGGCTGTCCATCAGCAACTGCACGCTCTGGCCCACACGCACCGCGGGCGTCAGGTTCAGCGTGAGGCTCAACACGTTGGCGGCGCTGCGCGCCATCGCCACCGGCGGCAGGCTGGTGATCGCCGGGACCAGCACCACCGGCAGGGGGTTGCTGGTGCGCGATGTGGCGTCACCGGGGCGCAGCACGCTGAGCTCCACACGGTAAAGGCCCACCGGCCAGGCAGCGGGCACGGCCGGCAGGTTGACGCTGATGAGGCTGTCGTCGTTGCCATCGGGCAGCAGAACTTCGTTGTCGATGCCGAAGCGGTCGTTACGGAAGACGAGGCTGCGCGCCGTGCCGCCCAGGTGGTGGCCGCGCAGCTCGGCCACGTCGCCCAGGCGCAGCACCGAGGGTGTGGCGTGGGCGGGAGCGAGCAGCGTCTCGAGCGTGGGGTACGGCGGCACCAGGCCGGGGGTGACGACCACGCCCTGGTCGAGCTCGCCGCGGCGCAACACCGGCAAGGCCGAGCGCGCGGGCCGCTGGGGCTGGATCAACACCACCGAGACCTGGAAGGCGGCGGTCGGCCGGTAGTGCGCCTGCAAGGCCGACCACAGGCGCGACATCTCTTCGGACGACAGGCTGGCCGGCGTGATCTTCAGCATCTCGACCTGCTCGGCCAGGTCGGCACTGCGCAGCGCCTGGTAGATGCTGGGCAGGATGGCGCCGTTGGCCGGCTCCGGGCTCAAGGCGGTGCGGATCTGGGCGCGGCCCAGCACCGGCGTCTCGTGCAGCATCTGCAGCGCGTAGCCGAGCAACACCTCGGACTCGAGCTCGGCCACGCCGTAGGCGGTGAGCAGGTAGTGCAGATCGAGCGCGAGCGGCGGGTTGGCGCTGCGCTCGCCACGTTGGTTGCGCGAAGGCAAGTCGACGTTGCGCAAAGCCGCGTTGGGCGTGACCTGGTGCAAGAAGAGGTTGATGCGGGGCACGAGGTTGGCGCCGGTGATGGGCACCGCGTCGGGCGCCATCGAAGAGACGGTGACACCCGCGCCCAAGGCATCGAGCACCTGGTGGTCGATCAGGCCGGTGTCGATCAAATCCTTGAGCACGGCTGTCACCCCGGCCAGGGCCAATGCATTGCTCATGATTTGCCCTTGCCCGCAGGCCGCAGGTAATCAGCGAGGCTGCGGCTGGGCTCACGCGTGCGTGCTGGCCTCGCTGCGTTGGGCGGCGGGGCGAGCGCGGTGAGTTCGACGCGGCCGATGCTGACGTGGACTTCGGTGGGGCGCTCGGCCGCAGGCGCGTTGCGCGTTGTGATGCGCTCGTGGCGTGTCAGCGTGGGGTTGTGCCCGGTCGCTGAGACCACGGGCAGGGTTGGTTGCTCCGGCAGCAAGGGCGAGGGCAGGGACAAAGGCAAAGACGAGAGGGCGGGCCCGGCCATGGCTGGAGCCGTTTCGATCTCTGGAAGCAGAAGGGGCGGACGCTTCGTTGCAGGTTCAAGCGGTGTTGACCGCGCAGGTGTCACCGGCGCGAGCAGCGGCTGTGCAGGGTGTGCGACCACGGACGCAGTTGATGGCGACTCGTCACGCTGCGGTGCCCGTTGCGGGAGCGCCGCGCGGGGCTGATCAGTTGGGTTGGTCATGGCACGAACAAGCACCTGCGGCTGCTCAACCTCGATCTGCTCTGTGTGCGGGGTTGGCAACGCCACCTTGGTCGCAGGCACATTCGTCACCGCGCGATGTGACTCTCTCGATTGCTCATGAACCGGCGCTACCGCGGTCGGCGCGTCAATCTCACGCTCGTGCAACACACCCGCCGATGCGGGCTGCACACGCTGAGCGCGCAGCGGCTGCGACACGCCCAGAGCACGCTCCGCCAGGCGCTGCAGCAGCCCGTGGGTCATGACACCCACACCCGCTGCTTGTAGAGCGCCCGGCGTGCAGCCGACATCGCCAGGATCTCGGTCTCGTTCCAGCCATAGGCACCCGCCAGCGTGTGAACGTCGTCGACGACACGCTCGGCCTGGGCGGCGAGGTCGTC
>JACMKJ010000089.1 GCA_014380155.1 Rhizobacter sp.
ATCGGCTGCCACTACATGGTGGTGTGGATGGATCGGTCGACATCGACCTTCACGCAGATGGGCGGCGAGGGCGTGCCCTGGGTCGGCCAGGCGCCCTTCACCACCGACCAGCACATCTTTGCCAACCTGGGCGACGGCACCTACTTCCACAGCGGCAGCCTGGCCATCCGCCAGAGCATCGCGGCGGGCGTGAACATCACCTACAAGCTGCTCTACAACGACGCGGTGGCGATGACCGGCGGCCAGCGTGTGGGTGAACGGCCCGAGGGCCACTCGGTGCTGCAGATCATGCACAGCCTGAAGGCCGAAGGCGTGAGCGCGCTGTGCATCGTGACCGACGAGCCCGAGAAGTACGACGGCGTGGCGCTCGCGCCCGGCGTGACGGTGTTTCACCGCGACGAGCTCGACCGTATCCAGCGCGAGTACCGCGAGCTGAAGGGCGTGACGGCCATCATCTATGACCAGACCTGCGCCACCGAAAAGCGCCGCCGTCGCAAGCGCGGCACGATGGTCGAGCCTGACAAGCGCGTCGTCATCAACGAGCTGGTCTGCGAAGGCTGTGGCGACTGCTCGGTGCAAAGCAACTGCCTGAGCGTGGAGCCCGTCGAGACCGAGTTCGGCCGCAAGCGCCGCATCAACCAGAACAGCTGCAACAAGGACTACTCCTGCGTGAAGGGCTTCTGCCCGAGCTTCATCACGGTGGAAGGTGGGCAGCTCAAGTCGGCCAAGAAGGCGAGCACCGAGCGGCCAAACCCGTTTTCACTGCCGCCGATTCCCGAGCCGGTGTTGCCATCGGCCGCCAAGGCCTGGGGCATCGTGGTGGCGGGTGTGGGCGGAACCGGCGTCATCACCATCGGCCAGCTGCTGGGCATGGCCGCGCACATCGAAGGCAAGGGCATCGTCACGCAAGACTCGGCGGGCCTCGCACAAAAGGGCGGCAGCACCTGGAGCCACATCCAGATCGCCGACTCCGTGGACGCGATCTACACCACCAAGGTGGGCACCGCCGAGGCCGATCTCGTGATCGCCTGCGACCCCATCGTCGGCGCCAACAAGGGCACGCTGGCGGTGATGCGTGAAGGCCGCAGCTACGTGGCACTCAACACCCACGGCTCACCCACCGCCGCGTTCGTGAACAACCCCGACTGGCAGTTTCCGCAAGCGAGCTGCGAAGCTGCGATTGCGGCAGCGGCCGGCGCGAAGAACGTCGGGGCATTCGACGCCGATCACCTGGCGGTCAAACTGATCGGCGACTCGCTCTACACCAACCCGCTGATGCTGGGCTACGCCTGGCAACAAGGGCGGGTGCCGCTGAGCCACGCCTCGCTGATGCGCGCGATCGAACTGAACGGCGTGCAGGTCGACAACAACCGAACCGCCTTCGAGTGGGGCCGCCGCGCGGCACATGACCTGGCAGCGGTGAAGGCGCTCACACAAACCGCGCAGGTGATCGAGTTCGTGCGCAAGACCAAGGTGCTCGACGAGATGGTAGCCAAGCGGGTGGCATTCCTGACCGACTACCAGAACGTAGCGTATGCCGCGCAGTACCAGGGCTTCGTCGAGAAGGTTCGTGTGGCCGAAGCACCGCTCGCCTCACAAAAGCTCAGCGAGGCCGTGGCGCGCTACCTCTTCAAGCTGATGGCCTACAAGGACGAATACGAAGTGGCGCGGCTGCACACCGACCAGGGGTTTCTCGACAAGGTGGCCGCACAGTTCGAAGGCGACTACAAGCTCAACTACCACCTGGCCCCGCCGCTGCTCGCGAAGAAGAACGACAAGGGCGAGTTGGTCAAACAGTCGTTCGGCCCATGGATGCTCGGCGCGTTCCGTGTGCTGGCCAAGTTGAAGGGTCTGCGCGGCACGGCCTTCGACGTGTTCGGCCGGACCGAAGAGCGCCAGATGGAGCGGGCGTTGATCGCTGAGTACCGCGACAGCATCGACGAAGTCCTGCGCGGCTTGAACGCCGGCAACCTTGGGCTGGCACTCGCCATCGCCAGCATCCCCGAAGACATTCGCGGCTACGGGCATGTGAAGGCGCGGCATCTTGCTACGGCACGACCCAAGTGGGCCGGGCTGATGGCGCAGTGGCGCTCAGGGGATCAGAAGGCCGCCTGACCGCGCGTCAGAACTGCATGAACATCAGGCCCAAGGCAAAGCTGCTTTGCCGGAAGTTGTAGTCGGTGAGCGTCTCGCCGTAGCCGCTGAAGGCCTGCACGAACCAGCGCAGGCCGTTGGGCTGGTCGCGTTTGACGGGGTAGGTCCACTCCAGTTGAAGGGCGCCATATTTGGGGCCTTGCACCGCGGTGCGCAGCAACACCGAGGTGGTGGAGGCGCCCGGCGTCCAACCCAGCTGCAGCTCGCTGCGGCCACGGTAGTCGACCAGGTCGGGGTTGTTGTCGCTCGGATAACGCTCGTTGAAACGTTGTGAAACGCGGCCCGTGAGCGTCAGGTCACCCCGCTCGATGCCGACCCCCGCATAGACGCGGTTCCAGCTGCGCGACAGCGGGTCGGACTGACCGTTCGACTGGTGCGCGATCGCCAGCTGGCTGAAGCGCCACTGCCAACCCCAAGGCAGCTGCCGCAGGCTCGGCTTGGTGGGCAGGATGAAGCTCCCCTCGGCTTCGTAGTCGGTATTGCGAAACGGCTTGGAGTCGCGCCCGTTCCAGATCTGCCACATGGCCTGCTGGGTGAAGGCGAGCCACACGTCGCCACCGCTGTCCAACACGTCTTGCAGCACCTTGGTGCGCAGCGAGATCTGGAACTTGGCCTCGACGCTGCGGTAGTTGGGCTGGTTGACCACCGCCTGGGTGGGCGAGCTCGGCGCGCGGTTGATGCGGTTGGTGGCGTGCAGCGGCGCGATGTAGTTGGCGCGGTAGCCGAGCAGGTTGAAGGTGCCGCGTTTGTCCTTGGCGTCGAGCTCCCAGTACTTGGACAAGAGGCTCGGGTCGGGGTCTTCTCCATGGGCCGGCGAA
>JACMKJ010000090.1 GCA_014380155.1 Rhizobacter sp.
CCTGCACCGCCCGACGGCAACCGACCCGTCGCTCGCGCCACCGGGCTGCGACACCTTCTATGTGCTGTCGCCGGTGCCGCACCTGCAGAGCGGCACCGACTGGGCGACGCAGGCCGAGCCTTACCGCCGCGCGATCGAGCAGCGGCTGCAGGCGACGCTGCTGCCTGGGCTGGCCGATCAGATCGTCAGCTCGCGGCTGTTGACGCCGCAAGACTTTCAAGACCGGCTCTCGTCGTTTCGCGGTGCCGCGTTTTCGCTCGAACCGGTGCTCACTCAGAGCGCCTGGTTTCGCCCGCACAACCGAAGCGAGGAGCTGGCGGGCTTGTACCTGGTGGGCGCCGGCACGCACCCTGGTGCGGGCCTGCCCGGTGTGCTTTCTTCAGCCCGTGTACTCGACTCGGTGGTTCCTCATGCAGACACGATCCAGACCTCTCGCGCAGCCACTCCCCACGATGTTCGGGTGGCGCCCGCCTGAATCGCAGGCGGCGAGCACGCGGGCCGATCTCGCGGCCTGCCGCGCTGCGCTGCGCCACGGCTCCAAGACTTTCCTGGCCGCCTCGCTGCTGCTGCCGCGCGGTGTGCACGAGCCGGCGTCGGCGCTGTATGCGTTTTGCCGCCTCGCCGATGACGCGGTCGACGCGCAAGGCGCCTGCGTCAAGAGCAGCCGCAGCGCCGTCGAGCGCCTGCGCGAGCGTCTGCGCCTGGCTTACGCCGGCACGCCGCAAGACGACCCCACCGACCGGGCATTGGCGGTGGTGGTCGAGCGCAACCACATCCCGGCCGAGCTGTTCGATGCCTTGCTCGAAGGCTTCGAGTGGGATCTGCAGGGCCGCCGTTACGACACGCTCGCCGACCTGCACGACTACGCCGCGCGCGTGGCCGGCACGGTCGGCGCGATGATGGCCTTGCTGATGGGCGTTCGAACGCCCGAAGGCCTGGCGCGTGCCTGCGAGTTGGGGGTGGCGATGCAGCTTTCGAACATCGCGCGCGACGTAGGCGAAGACGCGCGCATGGGGCGGCTCTACCTGCCGCGCGAATGGATGGCTGAGGCCGGCCTCGACGCCGACGCGTGGCTGGCCCAGCCTGCCTTCAGCCCGGCGCTGGCCAGCGTGGTCAGGCGCTTGCTCGACGCGGCCGACGTGTTGTACGACCGTGTCGGTGATGGCGTGGCGAAGTTGCCGCTGGCCTGCCGCCCCGGCATCAACGCGGCGCGTTTCATGTACGCCGAGATCGGCCACGAGGTGGCGCGGCGCGGGCTCGATTCTGTCAGCGTGCGTGCCCACGTGTCGGGTGAGCGCAAGGCCTGGCTACTGCTGCGCTCGCTGGTTGAGCTGGCCCCGCCCGCCGCGGCCCGGCCGCTGCCGCCGCTGGCGTCGAACCGCTTTCTGGTCGATGCGGCACTCGCGGCCCTGCCGCAGCCCGTTGCACCGCTGCGCCGTGGTGTCACCGAGCGTGTCGTGTGGACGATCGAACTGTTCGCCCGGCTTGAGCAGCGCGATCGTCAACGTTCGGACGCGCGCCTGCGCGGCTCCGACCTGGTGACATGAGCTCGGGCCTGCTGGTTGCGCTCGAACTCGCGCTCGTGCTCGGCGTGGTGATCGGCCTGGCGGTGTGGGACCTGTGGAAGCTGCGCCGCGACCGCTCGCGCCCTCCCGAATGACCGGCACTCGCGCTTGAAGCCCGTCCTGCTGGGCGCTGCGTTGCTGGCCATTGCGCTGCTCGCCTGGTGGCTCTGGACGCCGGACAAGGAGCGCGGCCTTCTCGATGCGCGCTATCTGGCCGCGCCGGGCGACATGGTTCAACTGGGCGCCTGGCGGCTGCACGTGCGCGACAGCGGCCCGAAGGACGCTCCCGCCGTGATCCTGATCCACGGCTTCGGTTCCAGCCTGCACACCTGGGAGCCCTGGGCGCAGGGGCTGAGCGCCACCCACCGGGTGATCCGCTTCGACCTGCCAGGCAGCGGGCTGAGCCTGCCCGACCCGGCCGGTGACTACACCGACACACGCACGGCCGAGCTGCTGATCGCGTTGATGGATCGCCTGGGCCTGCAACGCGCGAGCCTGGTTGGCCATTCGATCGGAGGCCGCATCGCCTGGACCTTCGCTGCGCAGCATCCGCAGCGGGTCGACAAACTGGTGCTGGTGTCGCCCGACGGCTTTGCAAGCCCCGGCTTTGCCTACGGCAAACCGCCCGAGGTGCCGGCTGCCTTGAAGCTGATGCGCCATGTGTTGCCCAAGCCGGTGCTGCGCATGAACCTGCTGCCGGCCTACGCCGACCCGAGCGCGCTGACCGACGAGCTGCTCACCCGGTACCACGACCTGATGCTCGGCCCCGGCAACCGAGACGCGCTGCTCACACGGCTGCAACAGACCGTGCTGGCCGATCCGGTGCCGCTGCTGAACCGCATCCGCGCGCCGGTGCTGCTGATCTGGGGCGAGCGCGACGCCATGATCCCGTTTGCGAACTCGGCCGACTATCTCAAGGCCATTCCCGGCAGCCGCCTGCTTGCGTTGCCATCGGTGGGCCACCTGCCGCAGGAAGAGGCTGCAAGCGCGTCGCTCGCGCCGCTGAGCGGCTTTCTGCGGTAGTCGGGGTGCGCGCCACAAGTGCCATGACGAAGAGCCAATTTGAGCCGATGCGCGCCGCAACCGTGCGCTCATCCCAGCCGCGGCGCGTGTTCGTGCTCGGTGCCACCGGCACCATCGGCCGCGCGACGGTGCACGCGCTGGTGCAGCGTGGCCACGAGGTCGTGTGCTTCGTGCGCCCGCAGGCCGGCGTCGGCGGCAGGCTCGCACCGCAAGACAGCGTGCAGCTGTTCAGCGGCGCCACCACACGCTTCGGCGAGGTCACCGACCCGGCATCGTTGTCGCGCGACGGCTTTTGCGGCGAACGCTTCGACGCGCTGGTGTCGTGCCTCGCCTCACGCACCGGTGCACCGCGCGATGCCTGGGCCATCGACCACCAGGCCCACGTGCATGCGCTCGAAGCGGCGCAGCAGGCCGGCGTCTCACAGGTCGTCTTGCTGTCTGCCATCTGTGTGCAAAAGCCGGTACTCGGCTTTCAGCAGGCCAAGCTTGCGTTCGAGAACCTGCTAATCGACTCCGGTGTCACTTACTCCATCGTTCGCCCGACGGCGTTTTTCAAGTCGCTGTCAGGGCAGGTGGAGAGGGTGAAGAGCGGCCGGCCGTTCCTGGTGTTTGGCGACGGCACGCTCACCGCCTGCAAGCCCATCAGCGATGGCGACCTCGCCGCCTACCTGGCCGACTGCCTCGACGACCCGAGCCGCCGCGACCGTGTGCTTCCCATCGGTGGGCCGGGCGCTGCCATCACGCCCTGCCAACAAGGCGAACACCTGTTTGCCTTGCTTGGGCGGCCGGCGCGTTTCAAGCACGTGCCGGTGACGCTGCTCGACGCCATCGTCGGCGTGTTGGGCGCCGCCGGGCGGGTGCTGCCGGCGCTTGCGGCCAAGGCCGAGCTCGCGCGCATTGGCCGCTACTACGCCACCGAGTCGATGCTCGTACTCGACCCGCTCACGGGCCGCTACGACGCTGCGGCCACGCCGTCGACAGGGAGTGACACGCTGTTCGACTTCTATGCGCACCTGCTGGCGGGCAGCGCCGTGGCCGAGCGCGGCGATCACGCGGTTTTCTGAGCGGGGCCGGGCGCTCCACACTTTGTCACGAACCGGCCTGGGTGGGTGCATCCGATGCGGGCATCGCGCCGTATAACCGCGCGTGTCAACAGATTTCGCTCCTGCGCCATGAATGTTTTTCGCCAAATCGAAATGGACGATGTCAGCGTCGTCATCTCCGAGCTCCTGATTGCGACCGCTGATTCGAGCGACGCCTTGATCGACGGCTCGGTTAATGAAGTTTTGCGCATGCTGCGCGAGCGCATGAGCCTCGATGTGGTGTTCGTCTCCGAGTTCGTCGACGGCCAGCGTGTGTTCCGCTTCGTCGACAGCTCCGCCTCCGCACCCGCCTTGCACGCAGGCGACTCCAACCCGCTGGAAGAAACCTTTTGCCAGCGCGTGGTCGACGGCCGCCTGCCCGAGCTGATCAATGACGTGGCGGCCTTGCCGCGCGGCACCGACCTGCCGCCTGTGCCGTTCGCGCTCGGTGCCCACATCAGCACGCCGGTGGTGCTGAAGGGCGGGCGGGCGTATGGGACGCTGTGCTGCTTCAGTTCAGCACCCAATCTGCAGCTGCGCGAGAAAGACCTGCAAACCCTGCGCCACTGCGCGCAGCTGGTGGCCCGCAAGCTCGACCTCGCTGATGCGCAAGGCATCAAGGAGCCGCCGCCGAGTTGGAAGCTCGAGCCGATCGAGGCCTACCAGTCCAAGGTCTGGAGGCTTGCCTGACACGCTCGCTCAGCCGGCCACACGCGGCATGCGAAACGGCAGCATGGCCTGCACCCAGGCGCTGTCGAAGCGCGTGAGCGACAGGCTCTCGTGTACCGCGGTCACCCGCTCGCCCAGCCAGCGCGCATCGACCAGCGAGCGAGCGTAGAACGGCGCGTCGGTCAAGGTCTGCAACACGTGGGGCGAGCTGCCCGCGTCGCTGCGAGCGCCTCGCGCCACGCGCCACAGCGAGCGAGGCAGCGCAGCTGCGGGTGGTGGCTCGATGTGGTGCACGCCACCATCGGGGTCAAAGCGCAGGCCGAGTTGCAGCGGTGCTGCGCCGACACGGTCCACGTCATAGAAGACGAGGCTGCGCCCGTCTGCGAGCCGCGCGCGCGACCAGTCCCAACGCTGAAACGCTTGCTCGAGCGGCGCATCGCCTTGGTTGGAATCGAGGTAGCCCGCCCCGGCCCATCGCCGTCCGCCCAGGTCGACTTCGACCCGCGCGGCCGGTGCGATCGGGCACCAGCGGTGCTGCGGCGCGAGTTGAACCGGGTGATGGAAACGACGCGGCGCATGCACGGTGACCGTGCCGCGAATGCGCGACGGCCAGGGCGCCGCGACCTCGTTGACCTCGATGTGCAAGCGGTCGCCTACCCAGCGCAGCTCGCTCGGGCCGATCTGCAGCGTGGCCGCATCGCGTTGTACCTGGCCCCGCCCGCGCTCGGTCATGGCCCATCGTGCGCCCTGGCGGCCATACAGCGCCACGTTCAGCGCACAGTGGTTCAGCGGGTCGGCCTGGCCCCGTGGTGTGTGCCGACGCGCCCACGCGTAGTAGGGCGAAAACACGCTGCCGATGAAGGCGATGAGGGTGATGCCATGTGCACCGTCGTCGCTCAGCGCGTCGAGGTACCACCAGGCGTAGCCACCGGCTGCGACGGGGGTGTCGAAGGCCGGTTGGACGTGCGCGCCGAGGCCCGATCCGCGATCACGCTCGCGGCCGCTTGCCGACCCGAGAGCGCCGCCATCGGCACCCCCGGCCCGGGGTGCACCGAGCCGCCTGCCAGATACAGGCCCGGTAGGCGACTGCGCGAGCCAGGCCGGCTGAACGACGCCATCCACCCGTGCGGCGCCCGGCCGTAGAGCGCGCCGCCCGTCGCCGGGAACAGGTGCTCGAAGCCTTGCGGCGTCGTCATCTGCGTGAGGGCGGCGTGGCGATCCACCTGCAGGCCGCAGCGAGCCATCTGCTGGAAGGTCTGTGATTCGCATTGGCTCAACTCCTCGGGGGTGAAGGGGTGCGTGTCGCCGCGCGCGGGCGCGTTGACGATCAACAGCAGGCGCTCGGCCGCGCTCACGGCCACATCGTCATCGCTGCGGTCTTGCGCGCAGACGTAGACGGTGGGCGACGCGGGCAGGCGCGCGCGACCGATGTCGTTGAATTCAGCTGCATAGTCGTGCGAGAAAAACACCGTGTGGCGCGACAGCGGGAAACCACGCGTCGGCGCGAGCAGGTTCCAGGTGACGGCCGACAGCGAACGCTGCGCC
>JACMKJ010000091.1 GCA_014380155.1 Rhizobacter sp.
ACCGTCGCGGCCAGCGCCGCCGCACCCAGCGCCAGCCAGGCCCACTGCCAGGCATGCGCCACGTTCAGCGTCACCAGCGGCGGCACCAGCAGGGCCGAAGCGATGATGCCCACGCCGGTGCCGCCGGAGTAGATGCCGAGCACCAGCCCCACCGGTGCACCCACCAGGCGCGCGGCGAGCAACCCACCCGAGACAAAGCTGGCCGCACTCGCCGCACCGGTCAAGAAACGCAGCGCATACAGCCACGGATCGGTGAGCACCAGGCCGTGCGCCGCCAAGAGCATGGCCGAAGCCGCACCACCCGCCAACAACAAGCGCCGCGCGCCCACATGAAGCAATGCGTGCGGCATGACCAAGGCGCCGAGCAGGTAGCCGGCCGCGTTGGCGGTGTTCATCGCACCGGCGGTGAGGTAGCTCCAGCCGAGGTCGGCACGCATGGGCGGCAGCAGCAGCGCATAGGAGAAGCGCGCCAGACCCAAGGAGACAGCGGCAGCCAGTGCCAGCGCACCGGCCACGGCAAGTACGGGAATGGTGCGCGGGGCAGAAGTGGAACGCATAGCGTTCACATTGTGCACAGCGATCGTGCACGGTGTGGGCTTTGGGTTGTTGTCCTACTCGCGCAATCGAAAACCGCCGATCCACGCGCCGCTTTCGGCGAGGTGCAATTCGGTCATGAACACTTCAATCTTTGACATCGACTGCCAGCTCGACTACCAGCTGGCCGGCCCTTGCGACTTTCTGTTCCAGATCCATGCTCTGCAGGGCCTGGGTCAGCAGGTGCTGGAAGAATCCCTTGAATTCACGCCCCCGGTGGGCGCGCGTGTCTACGCCGACCCGGCGGTCGGCCACCGCTTCACGCGCCTGCAGGCCGGGCCGGGGCCACTCACGTTGCGTTACCGCGCGCAGGTGCAGTGCGTGCTGGCGCAACGTGACATCAATGCGCCCGAGATGCCGATTGCCGAGCTGCCCGACGAGGTGATGCACAACCTGATGCCTACCCGCTACTGCGAGTCCGACCTGCTTTCGCGCGCGGCGCAAAAGCTCTTCGGCGGCTTGCCTCGCGGTTACGCGCGGGTGCAGGCGATTGCCGACTGGATCTACAACAACGTCGACTACCAGATCGGCACCAGCGTGGCCACCACCACCGCATGCGATGTGTTCCGCCAAAGGGTCGGCGTGTGCCGCGACTTCTCTCACCTGGCCGTGACCTTCTGCCGCGCGCTCAACATCCCGGCGCGGCTGGTGGTGGGCTACTCGCGTTTCGACGAGCCGCCGCCCGATTTCCATGCGGTGTTCGAAGCCTGGCTGGGCGGTCAGTGGGTGATGTTCGATGCCACGCGCATGGCGCCGGTTGACGAGATGGTGCGCATCGCGATGGGCCGTGACGCCAAGGACGTGGCCTTCGCCACCATCTTCGGCCCCGCGGTGATGACGAGCATGAACCCGCTCATCCAGCCCGCGCGGTGAGCAGCGCACGCGCCACCTCGGCAAAGCCGGCACCCCGCTCGCTCGGTGTGATGTAGGCCGGCCAGATGTGCAGCTGCGGGGCAAAGTGCATCAGGTTGGCCACACCCACGCTGAGTGGAAAGTGGGCAAACATCAGCTGGTCGTTGGTCGAGTCGCCCACATAGACCCAGCGCTTCGTCTCGTCGTCGAGCGTGCGGCCGAGCAGGCGTTGCACGATCCAGCGCGCGCCACTGAGCTTGGTGTGCTCGCCGAACCAGCCTTTGATGTGAAACGAGCTCACGGTGGCGTACAAGCCCTCGTCTTGCATGATCTTCACCACCTGCGCGAACTGCACTTCACCCAGGTGCACGAACTCGCTGTGGTCGACGGCGATGTCGGTCACCCGGCCCGGTCTGTCTTGCGCCAGCGTGGCGCCGGGCACCTCATGCTACTCTCGCTGTGCGA
>JACMKJ010000092.1 GCA_014380155.1 Rhizobacter sp.
TGACGCTGGGCAACATCGAGCGGGTGCAGGTGGGTGATTCGGTGCTGGCCATCGGCAACCCGTTCAACGTCGGCCAGACCGTGACCTCCGGCATCGTCAGCGCCCTCGGGCGCAACCAGCTGGGCATCAACACGTTTGAAAACTTCATCCAGACCGACGCCGCCATCAACCCCGGCAACTCCGGCGGTGCGTTGGTCGACGTGAGCGGCAACCTGATGGGCATCAACACCGCCATCTACTCACGCAGCGGCGGCAGCATGGGCATCGGCTTCGCGATTCCCGTGAGCACCGCCAAGCTGGTGATGGAAGGCCTGATCCGCGACGGCCAGGTCACCCGCGGCTGGATCGGTGTGGAGCCGCGCGACCTCACCCCGGAGATTGCCGAGACTTTCAACCTGCCGATCACACAAGGTGTGTTGATCACCGGTGTGCTGCAAAACGGGCCCGCCAGCGCAGGCGGACTGCGCCCAGGCGATGTGGTCGTGAAGGTGGCCGACACGCCGGTCAGCAACACCGTGCAACTGCTGACCGCCGTGGCCGCCTTGAAGCCACAGGCACCGGCCACGATCGGCATTCAGCGCGGCGACAAGGCGATGGAGCTCAAGGTGGTTGTCGCGCAGCGACCCAAGTCACAGGCGCGCCGCGAGCAGTAATCAGCCCCCAGTCGCTTCCGCTCCTGCCCCCAAGGGGCGCCACGCCTGAGCCCGGGAAACCCGTGCTCGGCGCGTTGCTTGATGGATGCATCGCGCCTTCGGTAGGCGCCTAGCTTGCGGGAGGCGAGTCCTGCACCGGTGCCTGCGTATGCTTGATGAAGACCACCGCCGCCCAGATGCCGACCTCGTAGAGGATGCACATCGGGATGGCCAGCGCCAGCTGCGACACCACATCGGGCGGCGTCACCACCGCGGCGATGATGAAGGCGATCACCACGAAATAGGAGCGGAAGGCCTTCAGCTTTTCGATGCTCACCAGCCCCATGCGTGCCAGCACCACCACCACCACCGGGACCTCGAAGGACGCTCCGAAGGCGATGAACATGGTCAGCACGAAGCTCAGGTAAGCCTCGATATCCGGCGCCGCGGTGATGCTTTTCGGCGCAAAGCTCTGAATGAAGCTGAATACTTGGCGGAACACAATGAAGTAGCAAAATGCCACACCGACAAAGAACAACAAGGTGCTCGAGATCACTAACGGCAGCACCAACTTCTTCTCGTGCGTGTACAGGCCCGGCGCCACGAAGGCCCACACCTGGTACAGCACCACCGGCAGCGCGGCCAGAAAGGCGGCCATCAGCGTGATCTTGAGGGGCACCAGAAACGGTGAGATCACGTTGGTCGCGATGAGCTTGCTGCCCTCGGGCATGCTGGCGACAAGCGGTTGCGCTAGCAGGTCATACAGCGCCGCCGGGCCCGGCCACAGCGCCAACACACCAAAACAAACGCCCACCGCAATGAAAGCGCGGATCAAGCGGTCACGCAGCTCCACCAGGTGGGTGACGAAAGGCTGCTCGGTGCCCTCCAGCTCGTCGGGCTTCTGGTCTGCGGAACTCATGGGAACAACCTGTCAGGCAGAAGAACGGGGGGGACGAAAGCGCGCCACCCGAGCCGCGCCCGACTGCGCCTTGTTGCGCACGCCGTGGCGCCGCTTGTACCAGAGCGGCATAGCGCCGCGCTTGACGCGCCACTTCTTGTTGGGGTGCGTGTAGCTGGGTGGAGGGGGCATCAAGCCCTCGTGGTACCCGCCGCCAAAGGGCGGGTCGGCGTCGGCCCAGGCGTTGTCGAGGGCTGCGGTCGTTTGGTGGATTTCGTTCGAGACCGATTTTTCGACGTCGTGCGCCGCGTCCTCGAACTGGCCCTTCATCTTCTTGAGCTCTTCAAGCTCGATCGAGCGATTGACCTCGGCCTTCACGTCGGCCACATAGCGCTGCGCCTTGCCGAGCAAGTGCCCCACGGTGCGCGCCACGCGCGGCAGCTTCTCGGGGCCGATGACGATCAGCGCCACGGCGCCGATCAGCGCGATCTTGTCTATACCAAAGTCGATCATGCGGAAGCGGTGGGTGCCGGCGTTTCATGCCGGCAGCAGCACAAGGTCATGATTTTGTTTTTGCTTCCACGTCGACGGTGTTTGAGTCGGTGGCCTTGTTGGCGGTGACTTGCTGGTTGGGCGCGGCGGGGTCGGCGTTGGCCGAACCGTCTTTCATGCCGTCCTTGAAGCCCTTGACGGCGCCACCCAGGTCAGACCCCATGTTCTTGAGCTTCTTGGTGCCAAACACCAAGACCACGATGGCCAGCACGATGAGCCAGTGCCAAATGCTGAATGAACCCATGATTTGTCTCCAGAGAGGGAATGGTGAAGTTTAGGTGACGCGCGTGACAGCTCGGGCTATGTATCAGCCTTTGGCCCAGGGTCTAGGGCCGCCCATCGCGTGCAGGTGCAAATGCGGCACTTCTTGGCGACCATCGGGCCCGTTGTTGACCATCACGCGGAACCCGCCGGTCACACCGTGCTCGCGCATCAGCTGCGGTGCGATCGCCACCATGCGGCCCAGCAGGGCCTGGTGCTGCTCGGGCGTGGTGTCGTAGAGCGACTCGATGTGCTGCTTGGGGATCACCAGGATGTGAACCGGCGCCCACGGCGAGATGTCATGAAACGCCAGCAGGTCCTCGTCTTCGTAGGCTTTGCGGCTGGGAATCTGCCCGGCGACGATCTTGCAGAAGATGCAGTTGGTGTCTTGGTCCATGGGAGTTTTCATTGCGCGGGCAAGGGCATTGGGGCGTTGTTGTTGAGGTTCACCCAGCCCCGCACCACGCGGTAGAGGAACCAGATCGAGATGGCGACCCAGGCAATCCAGCCCGGAATCACGAGCAGGAACCACAGCGGGATGGTGATCAGATACAGGCCGCCGGCCCACAGCACCGAACGGATGCGCCAGCGAAAGTGAGATTCCTGCCAGGAACCGAGCGCTTCATCCTTCTTCACCAGATCGAGCACAAAAGCCACGATCAGCAGGGCGATGCTCGCTTGAACCCCAGGCAGCACGGCGCCCACCGCGACCACCGTGTGCAAGGCGTAGCTGATGTGCCCCACGGTCTTGAGCGACCGATCCTTGTCGCCGACTTCGATGATCTCGCTCATGTGTTGTCCGCCTCTCGCTGTTGTGCCTTGCGCGCCGCAAACTCTTCCAGACCCGACAGGCCTTCCCGCCGCTCCAGCTCGGCCAGTACGTCAGCAGGTTTCAGGCCATAGGCCGCCAGCGCGATCATCGAGTGAAACCAGAGGTCGGCCACTTCGTAGACGATCTTCTGGCGGTCGCCGTCCTTGGCGGCCATCACCGTCTCGGTGGCTTCTTCTCCGATCTTTTTCAGGATGGCATCGTTCCCTTTGTGGAACAGACGTGCCACGTAACTCTTGTCGGGGTCACCCAGCCTGCGCGCCTCGATCACTTCAGCCAAGCGCGCCAGGGTGTCGTTGCTGCTGCTCATTTATAGATGCTCTCCGGGTCTTTCAAGACCGGGTCCACCGTCTTCCACTCGCCGCCTTCGTGGCGCTGGAAGAAGCAGCTGTGGCGCCCGGTGTGGCACGCGATGCCCGGCTCGTGGCCGAGTTGGGTGACCTTCAACAGCAGCACGTCGTTGTCGCAATCCAGGCGCATTTCATGCACTTTTTGAATGTGGCCCGACTCTTCGCCCTTGTGCCACAGGCGGTTGCGCGAGCGGCTCCAATAAACGGCCTCACCGCGGCGAGCGGTTTCGGCCACGGCTTCGCGGTTCATGAAGGCGAACATCAGCACGTCGTTGCTGCCCGCTTCTTGCGCGATCACGGGCACCAAGCCCTGCGCGTCCCACTTGATTTCATCGAGCCAATCCATCGGGGCAGTGTATCAACCGGCCCTGTGCGTGGCGCCCGCAAAACCGCGCTCGGCGGCGAACCACTGCAGCACCGGAATCGTGCCCGGCAGCACCGGCGCCACCTCGACCGGCAGCGTCTGCCAGGCCATGCTTTGCTGCTCGCGCATCTCGAATTCGCCCGACCAGTCGTAGACCTTGCAGAAGTGCAGCCGCACGCGGGCGTGTTCGTAGTCGATCAGCTCGACCTTCCAGGGGTGGACGGCACCGATGGTGATGCCCAACTCCTCGTGCAGCTCGCGCCTCAGCGCCTGCTCGACCGTTTCGCCGGCTTCAAGCTTGCCGCCCGGGTACTCCCAGTAGCCGGCGTAGACCTTGCCCTCGGGGCGCGAGGTCAGCAGAAATCGATCTTGCGAGTCGATCAACACCCCAACCGCCACGTCGACCGGGGTCCTTTCAGCGGCCGTCACGCCGCGTGCCTCCCGGCGTAGTCTTTGGCGAACTGGAACGCCACCCGTCCTGAACGCGAGCCACGCTCCAGCGCCCACACCAGGCTTTCTTGCCGCGCGGCGGCGATGGCGTCTTCGCGCACCCCATGGCCACGCAGCCACTGCGCGACGATGGCGAGGTATTCGTCTTGTGTGAACGGATAAAAGCTCACCCACAGGCCAAAGCGCTCGCTGAGCGAAATCTTTTCCTCGATGACCTCGCCGGGGTGCACCTCACCGTCTTCGGTGTGGGTGTAGCTCAGGTTCTCTTTCATGTACTCCGGCAACAGATGGCGGCGGTTGCTGGTGGCGTAGATCAGCACGTTGTCGGAGGCCTGAGTCACCGAGCCGTCGAGCGTGGATTTCAGCGCCTTGTAGCCGGACTCGCCTTCGTCAAAGCTGAGGTCGTCGCAAAACACGATGAATTTTTCGGGCCGGGGGGCGATCAGGTCGATGATGTCGGGCAGGTCGACCAGGTCGGCCTTGTCGACCTCGATCAGGCGCAGGCCCCGGGCTGAAAATTCGTTCAGGCACGCCTTGATCAGCGAGCTTTTGCCCGTGCCACGCGCACCGGTGAGCAAGACATTGTTGGCTGCACGGCCGCTCACAAATTGCTCGGTATTGCGCAAAAGCCGCTCTTTCTGAGGCGCCACCTCGACCAGCGAATCGAGCCTGATCGAAGCCACATGCTTCACCGGTTCAAGTGCGCACGAACTCCCGCGCTTGCGGTAGCGGAAGGCGGTAGACGCCGCCCAATCAGGTGCCAGCAAACCGTGTGGCAGTGCGGTTTCAAGCCGCGAAATCAGGGCTTCTGCGCGAGATATCAGGTGGAGCAGCGGGTCGGTCAGGTTGGACATGCGTGATGGCTCGGCGCGTCGGTGAACAGAAGTGGCGAAGGCAGTGTAACGGGGGCCTTTTTAAGCTTCCGGGGTTAACCAGCACGGGAAACCGAGATCACAGAAGAGTGCACGACCATCCACAATCAGCGCGCCCGAGAGGTCTCTGGGCCTTTCCCGAAGCGACCTTCCGATGTTGATGACCTTTCCTCGCTCCGCCGCCCTGCTGGCCCTGCTGCTGGCCAGCCTGCTCAGCGCCTGCGAACGCAGCCCGCCCCCTGCTTCCACCTTGCCGGCGGTTGCCATGCTCAACGGCGAACCGGTGAGCCGCGCTTTGCTGGACCACCTCACACGTGTCCAGACCGACGTTGCCAACCCCAACGACGCCCCCGCGAGCGCCGCAGCCACAGCCTCAGTCCCCGCCGTCGACCGCAAGCAGCTGCTCGACGAGCTCATCGACATCGAACTGCTGGCGCAGAAGGCACGCCAGCGCGGGCTCGACAAGTCGCATGCCGTCGTGACCGACGTCGAGCTGCAGTCCAAGACGCTGCTCGCACAGCTGCTGGTGCGTGATCTGATCGGCAGCACCCAGATCAGCGAGGCCGAGCTGCAAGCCGCCTACGACGAGCTGGTGCCACCTCA
>JACMKJ010000093.1 GCA_014380155.1 Rhizobacter sp.
AGGCGCAGAACTATTTCTGGCAATGCCCGGGCTGCCACAGCTGGGACAGCTATCCGCCCACACGGCTCGAAGATCAATAAGCTCGCTGCCTCATGACCCAGACCGCCGCGCCGACCCGCGAACAGCTCGCCGCCGCCCGCGTGCTGGTGGTCGGCGACGCCATGCTCGACCGCTACTGGTTCGGCGCCGTCGAGCGCATCTCGCCTGAAGCCCCCGTGCCGGTGGTGCGCGTGAACCGCGAAGAAGAGCGCCTGGGTGGCGCGGCCAACGTGGCCTTGAACGTCAAGACACTGGGCGTGCAAACGACGCTGCTCACCGTGGTGGGTGAAGACGAGCCCGCACGCAAGCTGCAGCAGCTGCTTGAACAAAAAGGAGTGAAGACCCTGCTCGGCCACGACCCGCAGCTCTACACCATCGTCAAGCTGCGTGTGATCGGCCGTTCGCAGCAGCTGATCCGCGTCGACTTCGAAAACACGCCCGACCACGAAGTCCTGGCCGACATGCTGGGCGACTTCGAAAAGGCTTTGCCCCAACACGACGCCGTGCTGTTCTCCGACTACGGCAAAGGCGGGCTGGAGCACATTCCGCGCATGATCGAGATGGCCCGCAAGGCCGGCAAGCCGGTGCTGATCGACCCCAAGGGCAGCGACTACAACCGTTATGCCGGCGCCACCGTCATCACCCCCAACCGCGCCGAGCTGGCTCAGGTGATCGGCCCCTGGAGCAGCGAAGCCCAGTTGCAAGAGCGCGCCCAGGCGCTGCGCCAGAAGCTGGGCCTCGACAGCCTGGTGCTCACACGTTCGGAAGAAGGCATGTCTTTGTTCGACGCGTCGGGCGAGACCCGTGTGCACGCGCAGGCACGCGAGGTGTTCGACGTCACCGGCGCGGGCGACACCGTGATCGCCACGCTCGCTGCCATGCTGGCCTGCGGCCTGAGCCTGAGCGAAGCACTGCCCATCGCCAACCGGGCTGGCGGCATCGCGGTGGGCAAGTTCGGCAACGCCACGCTCACTTTCGAGGAGCTGTTCGAATGAAAGTTGTCGTCACAGGGGCTGCCGGCATGATCGGCAGCAACATCGTCCACGGACTGAATGCCATCGGTATCGACGACGTGATCGCCGTCGACGACCTCACCGACGGCCCCAAGTACCGCAACCTGTTGAATGCCCGCATCAGCGACTACTTCGACAAGACCGAGTTCTACACGCGCTTTGCACGCGGCGACTTTGGCCACGTTGATGCCGTGCTGCACCAGGGCGCCTGCTCCGACACCATGGAGCACAACGGGCGCTACATGCTCGACACCAACTACCGGTGTTCCAAAGACCTGCTCGATGCTTGCCAGGCACAAGGCACGCGGCTGCTCTACGCATCGTCGGCTGCAACTTACGGCGCCAGCGACGCCTTCCGCGAAGACCCCGCCTTCGAGCACCCACTCAACGTCTACGGCTACTCCAAGCTGCTGTTCGACAACGTGGTGCGGCGCATGTTGCCGACCGCCCAATCCGGCAAGAGCGCACAAGTCGCCGGCTTTCGCTACTTCAACGTCTACGGCCCGCGCGAGCAGCACAAGGGCCGCATGGCCTCGGTGGCGTTTCACAACTTCAACCAGTTCCGCGACACCGGCAAGGTCAAGCTCTTCGGCGCCTATGGCGGTTATGCGCAGGGCGACCAGATGCGCGATTTCATCTCGGTCGACGACGTGGTCGCGGTCAACCTCTGGTTCTTGCAGCACCCTGACCAGAGTGGCCTGTTCAACCTGGGCACCGGTCGGGCGCAGCCCTTCAACGATGTGGCCGTGGCGGTGGTCAACGCGTCGCGTGCCCTGAAAGGTGAAGCACCGCTGCCGCTGACCGAGCTGGTGAAACAAGGCCTGGTCGAATACTTCGACTTCCCTGAAGCGCTGGTGGGCAAGTACCAGTGCTACACGCAAGCCGACATGAGCGGCTTGGCTGCGGCCGGCTGCGAACACCGTTTCGCCGACGTGGCCACCGGCGTCGCGCGCTACGTCGAATGGATGGGTCGGCAGAAGGCCTGACCCACCCCAAAGAAGCCCCCTGTCCGGTGGCCTTCCTCAAGGGGGCTGGCAAGCAGCACGAGCGACGCTAGAGTGCGTTCCGGGGTGTGGATCAGCTGCACCCTACAACAACACACTCAAGGGAGTTCAATCATGTTCAAGAAGCTGCTGTGCGTGCTCGTCATGCTGTTTGCGACCGCCACCGCGTGGGCCGCGGTCGACGTCAACAAGGCCGACCAAGCCGCGCTCGAATCGGTCAAGGGCATCGGCACCAAGGTGTCGGTGCGCATCCTCGACGAGCGCAAGAAGGGCCAGTTCAAGGACTGGGCCGACCTGATGAGCCGCGTGAAGGGCATCAAGGAAGGCGCTGCCACCAAGCTCTCGAAAGAAGGCCTGACGGTCAATGGCGCGAGTTTCGAAGCCGGTGCTCCAGCCACCAAGGCCGCAACCAAGAAGGAAGACAAGAAGAGCGCCGAGAAGAAGTAAGCCTCGCGTTTCGCTTCAACCCAAGACGACCTGCCGGCGCTGCGCGCCGCAGGTCGTTTGTCATCCGAGCTCGGTGGTGTGGAAGTCGCTGTCGGGCACCGGGCCACGCCGCTCGGCGCGACGCTCCCAGCCGAAGAAGCCCGTCACCTCGTCACGCCGCTCCATGGTGTCAGACACACCCAGCGCCACCAGCTCGCGGGTGTAGGCCGACTCAAACAACAGGTAGCTGGCCAGCGCCGCGCCGCGTGTGTCGGTGCCCTTGCCCGTCACGCCCACACCGCGCAACAAGGCGCGAATGGGCGTGGGCAAGCTGTTCACATGCTTGGCGGCAATGTCATCCAGGCGCTGCGAAGGCGCGATCACCAGCACTTCGATCGGCCGCAGGCTGGTGTTGGCCAGCGCCTCGGGCGGCAGCAGTGCGAGCGTGTTGTTGATGCGCTGCAGGCGCTCCACATCCACCGCCAGTGCGTCCAGAAAGATGTTTGACAACGCATGGCCCGCGATCTGTGCAAAGTTGGGGTACGCACCACTGACCTTGCGCCGCCCCGGCGGCTCGTGCATGCGGCCGGCACCCACCACCAGGATGCGCCGCGCACCCAGGTGCACAGCCGGCGAGATGGGAGCCGACTGGCGCATCGAGCCGTCGCCAAAGAACTCGGTCACACCGTCGAAGTCCAGCGGCACCGCCGGAAAGACAAACGGAATGGCCGCCGACGCCAGCAGATGCGGCACCGTGATCGGCATGCGCACCGCCACCCGCTGAGAGCGGTTCCAGGGGGCAAACTCTTTGAGCGAGTCGTAGAAGGTCACGTGGGTGCCCGAGCTGTAGCTCGACGCCGTGACCGCGAGCGCCTGCAGGTGGCCCGACTCCATCACGCCGCGCAGGCGATCGACCGACACCATCTTGTTGAGCAGCTCTTCGAGTGGTGAGTTGTCGAGCAGGGAGCGCAAACGAGCGCGCCGCCAGCGGGCGATCACCCAGCCGAGCGACATCATCGTGAGCCAGCGCGCTCCAGTGCGGATGACGCCAATGGTGTCGCTGCGGTACACCTGATCGGCATGAAAGTTTTCCCACACGTCGACTACCGCTGCCACGGCGGCGTCGAAGTCGTCGCAGTGGCTGGCCAAGGCTGCCGCGTTGATGGCGCCGGCCGAAGTGCCGGTGATCACCGGGAACGGGTTGCTGCGGTCCCAGGGCGCGGCGTCACGCCGTATCTTCGCCACCGCCTTCAGCACCCCCACCTGATAAGCGGCGCGGGCGCCACCGCCGGTGAGGATCAGCCCTGTCATCGGAATTGTTCTTGGCATGCGCGCCAGTGTAGACAGCGCGCATGCCGGCGCGGATCAGGGCCTGCCCTTGAACGTGGGGGCGGCGGCAGCGGCCGCAGCCAACACGGTGACTATTCGTAAACCACGCGTGCTTTGCCGTGGCTGCCTTCGCGCCAGCGTGCGAGTGCGGCGTCGGTCGGGAAGAAGCGGCCTTCGTCGCCCAGGTCGAGTTCGCCACTCGCCGCGTCGCGCTGCAGCACCAGGCGCACGCCCAGGCCTTGGGCTACCGGGCCTTGTTCGGTGGTGATCTTGCGGCTCGGGAACTCGCGCAACACCTCGGCCACCGGCGGCACGCTGCCGTTCACTTCCACACGCAGGTACTTGCCAAAACGGCAGCGCGCGGTGGCCAGGTCCCAGACCTGCTGGATGTTGAAACGCATGCCACCGGAGAAGCGGTCGGGCTGCACCTTGCCAAGCGCCACGATGAGTTCGTCGTCTTTCAGCAAGTCCTTGTTGGCGTTGAGCAGATCTTCATTGACCACGGACTCGATGTACTCGCTCTTGTCGTCGAGCTTGAAGATGGCCACACGGCCACGCTGGCCGTTGATGACGCGAAGGTCACCGACGATGCCCGCCAGGATCTGCGGCTCGCGTGAGTCTATGAGGTCTGCGATCTTGCGTTTGGCGAACTGGCGCACTTCGCCTTCGCTCTGGTCGAACAAGTGGCCCGAGAGGTAGAAACCCAGCGCCACTTTCTCCAGCGTCAGACGCTCCTTGATGCTCCAAGGTTCAGCCTGCACCAAGTCCGGCTCTTGCGTCGAAGCCGCATGCGAGTCACCAAAGTCAAACAGACCTCCCTGGTCGGCGTGCGCCGCCTGGGTGTCGGCGTAATCGAACGCCAGCGGGACGCTCGCCACCATCATCGAGCGTTCGGCGTGCAGCAGGTCGAAGGCACCGGCCTTGATCAAGGCCTCGACCGTGCGCTTGTTGATGCGGCTGCGGTCGACCCGCGCGCAGAAGTCGAACAGGCTCTTGAACCGGCCACCTTCGGTGCGAGCCGCAACGATGGCCTCGATGGCGCTTTGCCCCGTGCCCTTCACGGCACCCAGGCCATAGCGCACGACCTTGTCGCTGACAGGATCGAAGCGGTAGGTGCCGGTGTTGACGTTGGGCGGCTCGAAGGTGAGGCCGAGCGCCACCGCATCGTCGTGGAAGATCTTGAGCTTGTCGGTGTCGTCGAGCGCCACGCTCATGTTGGCCGCAGTGAACTCGGCCAGGTAATGCACCTTCAGGTAGGCCGTGTGATAGGCCAGCAACGCGTAGGCCGCGGCGTGCGACTTGTTGAAGCCGTAACCCGCGAACTTCTCCATCAGGTCGAAGATCTCGTTGGCCAGCGGCTCGGCAATGTTGTTCTTGGCCGCACCTTCGGCGAAGGTGGCGCGGTGGGCCACCATCTCTTCGAGCTTCTTCTTGCCCATGGCGCGGCGCAGCAGGTCGGCGCCACCGAGCGAGTAGCCGCCCAGGCGCTGCGCCACCTGCATCACCTGCTCCTGGTAGACCATGATCCCGTAGGTTTCTTCCAGCACCTCTTTCATCAGCGGGTGCGGGTAGTCGACTTCTTCGCGGCCGTGCTTGCGCGCGCAGAAGCTCGGGATCAGGTCCATCGGGCCCGGGCGATACAGCGCCACCAGCGCAATGATGTCTTCGAACACGCTCGGCTTGGCGTCGCGGAGCATGCGTTGCATGCCCGAGCTTTCAAGCTGGAACACGGCGACGGTCTTGCCCTCGCTCATCAGGCGGTAGGCCGCACGGTCATCGAGCGGGATGTTCTCCAGCAAGAACCCGCGTTGGTCGGCGTGGCGCGCGCGAATGAACTCCTTGGCCATCTCCAGGATGGTCAGCGTGGCCAGGCCCAGGAAGTCGAACTTCACGAGGCCGATGGCTTCGACATCGTCCTTGTCGAACTGGCTCACCGCCGAGTCGCTGCCGGGCTGCATGTAGAGCGGGCAGAAGTCGGTGATCTTGCCCGGCGCGATCAGCACACCGCCGGCGTGCATGCCGATGTTGCGCACCATGCCTTCGACCCGCTCGGCCAGCGCCAGCAGCTCGGCGACTTCTTCTTCGTTCTTTTCGCGCTGCTCGATCTCGGGCGCTTCGGTGCGGGCGTAGATGAGCCCGGGGTCGGGCTTGTCGCCGGGGCGCGCCAACGTGACCGTCTTGCCGGGAGGTGCCGGCACCAGCTTGGCGATGCTGTCCACATGGCCGTAGCCCATGCCGAGCACACGGCCCACGTCGCGCAGCGCGGCCTTGGCGGCCATGGTGCCGAAGGTGGCGATCTGGCTCACGGCGTCGCGGCCGTACTTGTCTTTCACGTAGTCGATCACGCGATCGCGGTTGCCCTGGCAGAAGTCGATGTCGAAGTCGGGCATCGACACGCGGTCGGGGTTCAGGAAACGTTCGAACAGCAGGTTGTAGCGCAGCGGGTCTAGGTCGGTGATCTTCAGCGAATAGGCCACCAGCGAGCCCGCACCCGAGCCCCGGCCAGGGCCGACCGGGCAGCCGTTGTTCTTGGCCCAGATGATGAAGTCGGCCACGATCAGGAAGTAGCCCGGGAAACCCATCTTCAAGATGGTCGTGATCTCGAACTCCAGGCGATCGACGTAGCGCTGGTGTTGTTTGGCACGCTCGGCTTCGTCGGGGTAGAGCTGGACCATCCGCTCCTTCAGGCCTTCGTGCGAGGCGTGGCGGAAATAAGCCTCCGGTGCCATGCGTTCGCCGTTGACTTCGGGTGTGGGGAAGTCGGGTAGTTGCGGCTTGCCGAGCACCAGCGAGAGGCTGCAACGTTTGGCGATCTCGACCGTGTTCTGCAAGGCGCTCGGCAGGTCGGCGAACAAGGCCTCCATCTGCGCCTGGGTCTTGAAGTACTGCTCGCGAGAGAAGCGTTTGACACGGCGCGGGTTGGTGAGTGTTTCACCTTCGGCAATGCAGGTGCGTGCCTCGTGCGCTTCAAAATCTTCAGGCGTCTGGAACTGCACCGGGTGCGTGGCCACCACCGGCAGCTTCATCTGCGCGGCCAGCGGCACGGCAGCGCGCACGTGGGCTTCGTTACTGGGCAGGCCGGCGCGCTGCAGCTCGATGTAGAAGCGCTGCGGGAAGGTGGCCGCCAAACGCGTGGCCACGGCTTGCGCACGCTGTGTGTCTTGCGCCATCAAGGCCTGGCCGATGGCACCGAGCTCCGCGCCCGACAGTGCAATCAAACCTTCGTTCAAGGCCGAGAGCCACTCCCACTTGAGCCAGGCCTGGCCGCGCGCGTTGGGGTCGAGCCAGCCGCGCGAGATCAGCTCGCACAGGTTGAGGTAGCCCTTTTTGCTTTGCACCAGCAGCACCAGGCGGCTGGGTTGTTTGTCGCCTTCGGTGGGCTCCAGCCACACGTCAGCGCCGATGAGGGGCTTGACACCCTTCTTGCGCGCCGCGCTGTAAAACTTGACGGCACCGAAAAGGTTCGACAGATCGGTGATGGCGAGCGCGGCCTGGCCGTCAGCTGCAGCGGCACCTACCAGTTCGTCGATCCGCAGGGTGCCGTCGACAACGGAAAACTCGGTGTGGGTGCGCAGGTGAATGAAGGCCATCTCGGCATTTTAGGGACGCCCCGCCTTCGTAGAATCGCCGGTGTGAAAGCAATTTTGAACATCTCGGCGTATCTGTTTGTGCCCTTGACGGACACACTTGCCCTGCGCGAGAGCATCCGCTCACAAGCCGCTGGCTTGGCCTTGAAAGGCACGGTCTTGCTGGCCGAAGAAGGCATCAACTTGTTTCTGGCCGGTGAGCCGGTGAAGGTGCGCGGTTTTGTGGCTTGGCTGCATGAAGACATGCGCTTCGTGGCGCTCGTGCCGAAGGAGAGTTGGTCAGACAACGTGCCCTTTGGCAAGCTGCTGGTGAAGGTCAAGCGCGAGATCATCCGCATGAACCACCCGACCGTGCGGCCCAAGGCCGGGCGCGCGCCGGCGGTGGACGCGAAGACCCTCGCGCGCTGGCTCGATGCCGGCCACGACGACGACGGCCGACCGGTGGTCACACTCGACACCCGCAACAGCTTCGAGATCGGCCACGGCCGCTTTCACAATGCCATCGACTGGCACATCACCAAGTTCAGCGAGTTTCCGTCCCAGGTGCTCGCTCACCGAGACGAGCTGCGCGGCAAGCGCGTGGTGAGCTACTGCACCGGCGGCATCCGCTGCGAGAAGGCTGCGATCTTCATGGCGGAGGCCGGCATCGAGCATGTGGTGCAGCTCGACGGCGGCATCCTCAAGTACTTTGAAGAAGTCGGCGGCCAACACTTTGACGGCGACTGCTTCGTGTTCGACGAGCGTGAGGCGCTCGACGCCGCCCTGCGGCCTCAGGAGTTGAGTATCTCCAGCACGTCGGACTGAAACTCGCGCTGGTAGAGGATGTAGATCACACCGGCCGTTGCCAGCACGAAGATCAGTGGGGAGAAAAACCAGCCGATGGCGGCGAACGACAGGTAGTAGGCGCGCAGCCCGTCGTTGAACGTCTCGGCCGCCATGCCGACCACCCGCCCTGCCTTCTTGGCAAAGGCCTGGCGCAGTTCTTCGCCCACGGCACCCTTCGCTTCGAGCTGCTTGGCCTCCGGCGCCGCGCCGATCAGCAAGGCGCCAAAGGTGTATTGCCGCATCGACCAGGTGAAGCGGAAGAACGCGTACACAAAGACCACCAGCAACAACACCAGCTTCAGGTCGAAGATCAGCACCGTGGTGCGCGCGGCAAACGGGATCTCGCGCACCAGGTCGCTCGCCTTGTCGCTGGCGCTCAACACCGCGAGCAAGCCACCGATGATCAGGATGGTGGTGGAGGCGAAGAACGACGGGCTGGTCGACAGGTTTTGCACCACGACGCCGTCGAGCACGCGCACCTCGCGGTAGGTGGTCTGGAGCATCCACTCGCGGCGGATGCGGTTGGTGCTGGCGAGGATCGACGGCTTGGTCTGCGCCCGGTCGCGGGCAAACCACGCGTAGCCGCTCCAGGCCGAAAAAAAGGCCGCGAGCGCGGCCCAGTCGGTCCAGGGGAGGATGCTGATGACGCGCAACACGATGTCCATGCCGCGCACTGTAGCCGGCTCAGGGCATGAGGTCGAAAACGATCACCTCGGCGGCGCGCCCGCCTTCGAGCCGCAGCACGGCCTCGTTGTCGAGCAGCACCGCATCACCCGCCGCAGCTTCCTGGCCGTTGACGCGGATCGCACCGCGCGCCACATGCACATAGGTGTTGCGCGTGGCGGAGAGCGGCAGCTCGGCCGCCTCGTCGCCGTCGAACAGGCCGGCATACAGGGCCGCATCGGCATGGATCGTCACCGAACCCTCACGCCCATCGGGGCTTGCCACCAGTGCCAGGCGGCCGCGCTTTTGCGCTGCATCGAAATGCTTCTGCTCGTAGCCGGGCACGATGCCGCGCTCATTGGGCATGACCCAGATCTGCAGGAAGTGCGTGGTGTCGTTGGGCGCATGGTTGAACTCGCTGTGCTGGATGCCACGGCCCGCGCTCATGCGCTGCACGTCGCCGGGCACGATCTGCGTGCCGTTGCCCATGCTGTCTTTGTGGCCCAGCGCGCCTTCGAGCACATACGACACGATCTCCATGTCGCGGTGGCCATGGGTGCCGAAGCCGGTGCCCGGGGCAATGCGGTCTTCGTTGATCACACGCAGGTTGCCCACGCCCATGCGCTCGGGGTGGTAGTAATCGGCGAACGAAAAGCTGTGAAACGACTTGAGCCAGCCGTGGTCGGCATAACCGCGCTCTGACGATTTGCGAAGGGTGATCATGGTGTGTCCTTCCTTTCTGAGACCTGAATTTAGGCCTGCACCCACACACCATCAGCGCCTGCACGTTGAAGCATCCGTTCAAATAAGATGAACCCGCCTTGCTGACCCGCTCTTACCGAAGAAGACCCGTGATGATCACTGCCCGCAATGTGCTGACCCCCGAAGCCCTGGCGATGATGGACGTCATCGCCCGCACCGGCAGCTTTGCCGCAGCGGCGCGCGAGCTGGGCAAGGTGCCGTCGGCCCTCACCTACAACGTTCGCCAGCTCGAAGACGCGCTCGACGTGCTCTTGTTCGACCGCCGCTCGCGCCAAGCCAAGCTCACCGCGGCTGGTGAAGAGCTGCTCAACGAAGGCCGGCGCCTGCTCGAGCAGGTGGACGCGGTGGCCAACCGCGTCAAGCGTGTGGGCACCGGCTGGGAGACGCAACTCACCGTGGCCGTCGACGGCGCCCTCTCGCGGGTGACGGTGTTCGAGATCTGCGAAGCCTTCTACGCCCTCAAGGCCGACAGCGCCGACCCCGGTCGCAGCGGGCCGGGCACCCGGCTGCGGTTGCGCACCGAAATCCTCGCCGGCACTTGGGAGGCGCTGGTCAGCGGCCAGGCCGACCTGGCGATCGGGGTGGGCACCGACCAGTTGCCACCGGCCGGCATCCAGATGCAGCCGCTGGGGGTGATGCCGTTCGTGTTTGCGGTGGCCCCTCACCACCCGCTTGCCGCGGCCACCCAGCCGATCACCGACGCCGAGCTGATGCGCCACCGCGCGATCGCGGTGGCCGACTCGGCGCAGCGCCTCGCGCCACTCACCTTCAACCTGCTGCCGGGGCAAGACGTGCTCACGGTGTCGACCATGCCGGCGAAGGTGGAGGCGTTGTTGCGCTGCATGGGCTGCGGCTTCATCCCCGAGCCCATGGTGCGCGAGCACCTCGCCGCCGGCCATCTGGTGGCCAAGGCGGTGCAGCGCCCGCCGCTGAACGCAAGCCTCGGCTACGCATGGCGCGGCGAACCCATCGGCAAGGCGAGCCGCAAGCCGCAACAAGGACTGGCGCTGCGCTGGTGGCTCAACCAGCTGGAAAGTGCCGCCACCCGCAAGGCCTTGCTGGAGCGGCACAGCGGGCGTTTGCCGCTGGGCGGCTGCTGAATGTCGTTGCGCTACCGCGGCCGTTTCGCACCTTCGCCCACCGGTCCGCTGCATGCGGGCTCTTTGGTGGCGGCGCTCGCGAGCTGGCTCGATGCGCGCGTACACGGCGGCGAGTGGTGGGTGCGCATCGAAGATGTGGACACACCGCGCTGCGTGGCCGGTGTCGACCAGCTGATCTTGTCGCAGCTCGCAGCCTGCGGCCTGCACCCTGATGAGCCGCCGCTGTGGCAATCGCAGCGTTCGCCGCTCTACGAGGCTGCGCTCGACCGGCTCGTCGATGCGGGCCATGCCTACCCTTGTGGCTGCACCCGCAGCGACATCGCGCAGGCGCTCACCGCATCGGGCCACAACAAGCCGCGGCATGGCGAACTCGTCTACCCCGGCACCTGCCGCAGCGGCCTGCGCGGCAAACCCGCGCGCGCCATGCGTTTGCGCTGTGACGAGCCCATCCACTGGAGCGACCGGCGCCTTGGGCCACAGGTGCAAAACGTGCCAGACACCGTGGGCGACTATGTGCTCAAGCGCGCCGATGGGCTGTGGGCCTACCAGCTCGCGGTGGTGGTCGACGACGCCGACCAAGGCATCACCGATGTGGTGCGCGGTGAAGACCTCGCCGACAACACCGCGCGGCAGATCCAGCTGCAACGCCGGCTCGGCCTGCCGACGCCCCGCTACCTGCACACGCCACTGGTGTTGAACGATCTGGGAGAGAAGCTGTCGAAGCAAAGCGGCGCGCAGGCCCTTGACTTGCATGACCCACTGGCCGCGCTGCGTGAAGCCGGGCGGATGTTGATGCTGCCGACCTTCGATGCGCAGACGTCTGCCAACTGGCTTGCACAGGCAGTGCCGGCGTGGCGCACTTTGTGGGGCACTGTGCCTTAGCATCACGACCTTTCAACCAAGGATAGAAGCCATGCAAACCACCGCCTCCGGCCTGCAGTACGAAGACACCACCCCCGGCACCGGCGCCGAAGCCAAGGCCGGCCAGCACGTGAAGGTGCATTACACCGGCTGGCTCTACAACGCAGGCGTCAAGGGTGCCAAGTTCGACAGCAGCAAGGACCGTGGCGACCCGTTCGACTTCGGCCTGGGCGCCGGCATGGTGATCAAGGGTTGGGACGAAGGTGTGCAAGGCATGAAGGTCGGCGGCACGCGGCTGCTGGTGATCCCGCCCGAGCTCGGCTACGGTGCACGCGGAGCGGGCGGCGTGATCCCGCCCAACGCCACGCTGATGTTCGAAGTCGAGTTGCTGGGCGTCTGAGGCAAACCCGATGCCCGTGCGCTACGACATCACCCACACCACGGTGTACAGCTACGCCCAGCCGGTGAGCTTTGGCGAACATCGGGTGATGTTTCGGCCGCGCGAAAGCCACGATCTGCGCGTGCTCGCCACCGACCTGGAGGTGAGCCCCGACGCAGACGTGCGCATGATCCAGGACCCGTACTCCAACTCGGTGGCCCTGGTGCAGCCGCAAGGCGAAGCGACCGAGCTGAAAATCGTGTGCTCGTTCACCATCGAGCATGCGCACAGCAACAACCTGGAGCTGCCGCTCTCGCCGTCGGCTGAGTTCTTTCCGTTCGCCTACTCGGTGGACGAACGTTTCGACCTCGAGCACTACCTGCGCCCGCACCACGACGACCCCGAGGGCAAGCTGACCGCCTGGGCACGCCAGTTCATCCGCACCGACGGGCCCACCGGCACGCGCGACCTGCTGGTGCAGATGAATCAGCACATTCGCAACAAGCTCACCTACGCCGCGCGCGATGAAGAAGGCACCCAAAGCCCGCTCATCACCCTGGCGCGCAGCGCCGGAAGCTGCCGCGACTTCGCGCTGCTGATGATGGAGGCCGCTCGCCGGCTGGGCGTAGCCACTCGTTTCGTATCGGGCTACCTCTACGACCCTTCGCTTGACGATGCGGGTGAAGACGGCATCGTCGGCGCTGGCTCCACCCACGCCTGGTTGCAGGCCTACCTGCCCGGCGCGGGCTGGGTGCCGTTCGACCCCACCAACAACCTGCTGGGTGGCTACCACCTGGTGCGTGTGGGAGTGGCGCGCGATCCCAAGCAGGCTGCGCCGATCGCGGGCAGCTGGTACGGCGAGCCCGACGCTTACCTCGGCATGCACGTCGACGTGCGCGTGCGGCGCATCTGAGTCGACATCCAAACGAAAAAAGGGCTCGCAGTGCGAGCCCTTTTTCATTCACGCTTGAAAGCGATCAGCGGCTGAAGCCACCCGGGCGCGGGCGCTGCGGCTTGCTGAAGCCGCCCTTACCGACCGGTGCGCCAGCCGGCTTGCGCGGGGCAAAACCGTTGGCGTTGCGATCGACCGGTGCGCGGTCGAAGGCACCGGCACGCTGCACCGGCTGGCCGTTCGGAACGAACACGCTGTTGTGGCGGTCGTTCGGGCGATCCGGGCTGAAACGGTTGTTTTGAGCTGCGTCCCGGTCGAAAGGCTGGCGGTCGAAAGAAGCACGATCGCGCGGCGCAAAACCTTCGCCACCGCGCGGGAACGCCGGCTTGCCGAAGGGCTTGTTGCCAAAGCTCTTGCCCGGGCCACCCGCAGGGCGGTGACCGAAAGACTTGCCACCGCCACCAAACTTGGCGTCAGGACGCGGGGCAAACATGCGCGGCTCGGGGCTCTTGGGCTCGAGGCCGACGATGGTGGCCACCGGGATGTTTTGCGTGGTGAACTGCTGGATGCGGCGAATCATGCCGCTGTCCATGCGCTCGGCCAGCGTCACGGCCAGGCCATTGCGGCCGGCACGGCCGGTGCGGCCGATGCGGTGCACATAGTCTTCGGCCTTCATCGGCAAGCCGTAGTTGATGACGTGGCTGATGCTTGGCACGTCGATGCCGCGAGCGGCCACGTCGGTGGCGACCAGCACCTTGAGTTGTTTGTTGCGCAGACCCTGCAGCACGCGGGTGCGGCGGCCTTGCGGCATGCCACCGTGCAGCGAGGCCACGGCATGGCCCATGTCGGCCAGGCGGTCGGCGAGCCAGTCGGCGTCGCGCTGGGTGCTGGTGAACACCACGGCCTGTTCCATTTCCTTGCCCGTCAGGATGTGGTCGAGCAAGGCATCCTTGTGGTGCTTGTTGTCAGCCCAGTGCAGGCGCTGTTCGATGTTTTCGTGGGTGTCGGTCTGCGAAGCCACGTCAATGCGCAGCGGATCGCGCAGCAGGTCTTGCGCCAGGCGGCCAACGTGCCCGCCGAAGGTGGCGCTGAACATCACCGTCTGGTGGTCTTGCGGCAGGTTGTCCACGATGTGGCGGATGTCGTCGATGAAGCCCATGTCGAGCATTCGGTCGGCTTCGTCGAGCACCAGCATCTCGACGTTTTCGAGAATCGCCTTGCCCGATTGCATGTGATCCATCAGGCGGCCAGGGGTCGCGATCAGGATGTCGAGCGGGCCACGCAGCGCCTTCAACTGGGCGCCATAAGGCACGCCGCCGACGACGGTGGTGACGCGCAGGCCTTGCACATGGCGGCCGTACACGGTGGCGGCCTTGTCGACCTGCATCGCGAGTTCACGCGTGGGAGCCAGCACCAGGATGCGCGGGCCGTAGACCACGCCCTTTTCGCGGCGCTTGGTGTTGTCGGCGCGTGCCAGCAAGATGCGTTGCAGCGCGGGCAGCACGAATGCAGCGGTCTTGCCGCTGCCGGTGCTGGCCGAGACCATCAGGTCCTTGCCTTCGAGCGCGGGCGGAATGCCCTGCGATTGCACTTCAGTGGCGGTGGTGTAACCCGAATCGGTCACGGCGCGGAGCAGGGCTTCTTGGAGGCCCAGGGTTTCGAAACTCATCGTTTTCTCTTTCACATGTCGGTGCCTGCGCGCTCTGTGTGGCACGCAAAGACACCACAGGCCAAAACAGCCTGCAGATCAGTCGCTGGGGAGAAGGTCCGAACCCACACCGGCAGCGTGGTGCCAGTGGGCGGGTTGCTCAGGAACAGTCAAAGCGACGGCATCGCCGCCAACCGTTCCCTTGGCAAAAACCAGAGGGTTTCGAACAGGCCGCGCAACTGAGTAGTTGCGGGAGACTCGATGAGGTCAGAGGGGATGAACGAACCGCTGGGATACAAGTGCTATCTCAGCGAAGCCTGCGATTCTAGCGGACTTTCGGGTTTTCCCGAAAGCCTTTTGTTTCACTTGATCAGGAAATGCTCTCGGTAGTACGCGAGTTCATCGATCGACTCATGAATGTCGGCCAGCGCCGTGTGCGCCTGCGCCTTCTTGAAGCCGGCCAGGATCTCGGGTTTCCAGCGCTTGGCAAGCTCCTTGAGGGTGCTCACATCGAGATTGCGGTAATGGAAAAACTCTTCCAGCTTGGGCATGTAGTTGGCGAGGAAGCGCCGGTCCTGGCAGATGCTGTTGCCGCACATGGGCGAGGTTTTTTTGGGCACGTACTGCTTGAGGAACTCGATCACCTGGGACTCAGCCGCGGCTTCGTCGAAGGTCGAGGCCTTGACCCGATCGATCAGCCCGCTCTTGCCGTGGGTGCCCTTGTTCCATGCGTCCATCGCATCGAGTGCGGCATCGCTTTGATGCACCGCAAACACAGGCCCTTCGACACGCTGGGTCAGATTGGCGTCGGTCACCACCACGGCGATCTCGATGATGCGGTCGGTGTCGGGGTAGAGGCCGGTCATCTCCAGGTCGATCCAGACCAGGTTCTGGTCGCTGCTGGCGAGGGTGGCGGTGCTGTCGGTCATGTGTGGGTTCTCCTTGGGGGCATTCTCGCAGCCTACACTTGCGCCCTATGCAAAGTTCTGCGCTCACCCTGCTGTTTGCGGCGGCCCTGATGGCCTCGCTTCTCGTCAAATTCTGGCTCGCCACACGGCAGATGCGCCACGTGGCAACCCATCGTGATGTGGTGCCGGCGGCGTTTGCGCAAACCATCACCCTGGCTGCCCACCAGAAGGCCGCGGACTACACCTTGGCCAAGGGCCGTTTCGGGCTGCTGACAACCGCCTTCGGCTATATCGTGCTGCTCGGCTGGACGTTGCTGGGTGGTCTGGATTCTTTGAACGTGGCCGTGCGCGACGCCGTCGAGCCGCGTTTCGGCGGCATGGCGTACCAGCTGGCGCTGCTGGCGGCGTTCACCTTGATCGGCGGCCTGCTCGACCTGCCCTTCGAGCTGTACAGCACCTTTCGCATCGAGCAGCAATTCGGCTTCAACCGCATGACCTGGAAGCTGTACGTGGCCGACATGCTCAAGGGACTGTTCGTCGGCGCGCTGATCGGTTTGCCTATCGCGGCGCTGATTCTCTGGATCATGGGGGCCACCGGCTCCTTGTGGTGGCTGTGGGCTTGGGGCGCCTGGATGGTGTTCAACCTCGCCATCCTGGTGCTCTACCCCACCGTCATCGCGCCCATGTTCAACAAGTTCCAACCACTCGCCGATGAGTCGCTGAAGGCACGCGTTCAAACGCTGATCGCTCGTTGCGGTTTCCAGGCCAAGGGCCTGTTCGTGATGGACGGCAGCAAACGCTCCGCCCACGCCAACGCCTACTTCACCGGCATGGGGGCGGCCAAGCGGGTGGTGTTCTTCGACACGCTGCTGTCCAAGCTCACACCGGGCGAAGTGGAGGCCGTGCTCGCGCATGAGTTGGGACACTTCAAGCACAAGCACGTGACCAAACGCATCGTCTCGATGTTTGCCATGAGCCTGGCGGGTTTTGCGCTGCTGGGCTGGCTGTCGGGTGAGGCCTGGTTCTACACCTCACTTGGCGTGCAGCCTTCGCTGGCGGCACCCAATGACGCCGTGGCCTTGCTGCTGTTCCTGATGGTGGTGCCGGTGGTCGGCTTTTTCATCTCGCCGCTGTTTGCGCAGTTGTCGCGCAAGCATGAGTTCCAGGCCGACGCCTATGCGTGCGAACAATCCAGTGGCCAGGACCTGGCCGCTGCCCTGCTCAAGCTGCACGAAGACAACGCCGCCACGCTGACCCCCGACCCGCTGTACGTGCGCTTCTACTACTCGCACCCGGCAGCACTTGAGCGCCTGAGCGCCATCCAACTGCAAACGAGCCGAGCATGACCCACCTGCTGCACCAGAAATGCCAGGCGCTCACGGGCGCCCCCATGACCGAATCTGTGATTCGCGACCACCTAGCCCAGGTGAGTGGCTGGCACCTGGACAACGGCGCCATCGAGAAGACCTTCTCGTTCAAGAACTATCACGAGACCATCGCTTTCGTGAACGCGCTGGCCTGGGTGGCTCACATCGAAGACCACCACCCAGACCTGGCGGTGAGCTACAACCGCTGCGTGGTGCGTTTCAACACGCACTCGGTCGGCGGCATCTCGGTCAACGATTTCATTTGCGCGGCCAAGGCCGACGCGCTGGTGGCCTTTGTCGGCTGAGCTCGACCTGGGCCTGGTGGTGGCGGGCTACGGCCGCCACTACATCGTCGAAAGCCCCGAAGGCAAACGCATCATTTGCCACCCGCGAGGCAAGAAGAGCGACTGCGTGGTGGGCGACCGCGTGCGCTGGCAACCGACCGGCGACGAAGGTGTGATCGAGCACGTGGAGCCGCGGCGCAACTTGCTGTTTCGCCAGGACGAATGGAAGACCAAGTCTTTCGCTGCCAACCTCGACCAGATCCTGGTGATGGTGGCCAGCGAGCCGGTATTCAGCGAGTCCCAACTGGCCCGCGCACTGATGGCCGCCGAAAGTGCCGGCATCGCCGCACGCATCCTGCTGAACAAAGCCGACCTGCCGCAGATCACGGCAGCGCGAGAGCGCCTGAAGCCCTACACCGCAATGGGCTACGACGTGCAGGATGTGGCGCTGAAAGCACGGCCCGACGAAGCGCGCCAGCAGCTCAACTCGCTGCTCGCCGGCAAATCCACCCTGGTGCTCGGCCCCAGCGGTACCGGCAAGAGCACGCTGATCAATTTGCTGGCTCCCGATGCCAAGGCGCAGGTGGGTGAGATCTCGCAAGCGCTGAACTCGGGCAAGCACACCACCACCTCGACACAGTGGTACTGGCTGGACGCAGCCCGCACAACGGGGCTGATCGATTCGCCGGGCTTTCAGGAGTTCGGTCTGCGACAGATCAGCGCTCAAGAGCTACCACGCCTGATGCCCGACCTGGACGACGCTTCGAAGCTCTGCAAGTTCTACAACTGCACCCACCTGCACGAGCCCGGCTGCGGTGTGCGTGCTGCGCTGGAGCGTGGCGAGATCACTGAGCCGCGCTACCGCATCTACACCGAGATCTTTGCCGAGCTGTCCCAGTCTCGGCACTAGCCGATCAAATTGGCCAGTGACAGCAGGGCCAGCAGCAGCATCCACAACACCACCGAGCGCCACACCAGGCCCACGATGCTGCGCAGGTGATCCAGCTGGGGCAAGGCGCCCGGGGTCGACCCGTCGGCAACGACGGTTTCGTCGGCCATACCGCTGTCGAAAGTCTTGGAGCGATCCGGCGTCACACCCGGTGCGGCGCTGCCGCCCAGTTGAACCCCAACCGCGCCCGCCGCGGCGGCCAGGATGATGCCCTCGTTGGCATGTTTCCACAGGCTCGCATCACGCCGCCAGCAGGTCACGGCCTCCTCGAAGTTGCCCACCACCGCGAAGCCAAAGGCCGTGAGCCTGGCCGGCAGGTGATCGATCAGACTGAACAGGCGTTGCGACAGCGCCAGCAGACTCTGGTTGCTGGGCACACCCACGATGCGGCTCTTGAAAGCCCAGTAGCGGCTGGCGAACTCTGCCATGCGGTAGAGCACCGCACCGGCCGGGCCAAAGCCCAGGGTCGACAGCAGCACGAACCAGAAAAACACGCCAAACACATGGCGGTGCGCAGCGAGCAGCGAGTGTTCGACCACGTGGCGGAGCAACTCGGTGCGTGGCAACTCGCTCGCGTCGAGGTGGCGCCATTCGGCGAGCAGCGTGCGTGCGGTGGCTTCGTCGCCGCGCTGCAAGGCGTCGCGGATGTCGGTGAAATAGTGGCTGAACTGGCGAAAACCCATAGTCACGTACAGCACGGCCACGTTCCATGCGAGTGCCGCCAACAGGTTGAAGTGCCCGATGACGAGATAGATTCCCCATGACAACAAGGCCGGCACCAGAGCCGTGACGCCCCACACCACCCAGGCGTGGTGATCCTTGCCAGCGTCGAAGTTGCGACCGGTCCAGCGCATCCACCCCGTCAGGGCATCGTGGACGAAGTTGCTGCGAGGCAGGGGCTTCAGCTGCTCGACCAGCAGCGCGAACAAGACGGCAAAAAAGCTCATGTGCCGCGATGATAAACGCGGGTTTTCAAGCAGACAGGAAACGATAGAGGTTGCGCAGCATGGCCGCCGTCGCACCCCAGACGAAGTAGCGACGCGGTTGGCCAGCGGCATCCACGCCCATCCACGGCATGGAGAGGAACTCGCGCTGAACGCCGGCGACTTCGATGCTGTGCCAGCGGTGGTGGGCTGGGTTCATCAAGAAGGCGAGCGGCACCTCGAAGGCCTCCGCCACTTCGAATGGATCGAGGCGCAGGCTGAAATCGGGCCGCACCGCAGCGACCACCGGCGTGACGATGAAGCCCGTGCCAGTGGTGTAAGTGGGCATCTGGCCGATGACGTCGATGTAGCTCGAGGCCAAGCCGATCTCTTCTTCCGCTTCACGCAGGGCCGTGGCCACAGCATCGGCGTCTTCGGGCTCGGCGCGGCCTCCAGGAAAGCTGACCTGGCCTGGATGGTCGGTCAGATGGTCAGTGCGCTGGGTGAGCAGCACGGTCAGCCCTTCGCTACGCTGCACCAGCGGCACCAGCACCGACGCATGAGTGGCCCGGCGCTCGGAGAACTGGCGCTCCACGGCGATCTCAGGCGCCCACACGGGTGGCAGCTCGAAGCGTCGGCGCAAAGCATCAACCTGCAACGCATCCCAACCCACGGCAGGCAGGTGATGGTCTACGGCGAAAACAGGTAACTCTTGAGGGTCAAAGCTCAGGGCCATAACGACATTGGAAAGGAAAAAGCCGCCTCGTGAGGCGGCTTTCTGGATCGCTTGGCTGGCGGTGAGGTCAGGCCAACTTCTCCTTGATTCGAGCCGACTTGCCCGAACGGTCACGAAGGTAGTACAGCTTCGCGCGGCGCACATCGCCACGGCGCTTGACTTCGATGTTCGAGATCAGCGGGCTGTACAGCTGGAACGTACGCTCGACGCCTTCGCCGCTGGAAATCTTGCGGACGATGAAGCTGGAGTTGAGGCCACGGTTGCGCTTGGCAATCACAACACCTTCGTAAGCCTGGACGCGCTTGCGCGTGCCTTCGACCACGTTGACGCTGACGATCACCGTGTCGCCAGGGGCGAACGGCGGGATGGTCTTGTTGAGGCGAACAATTTCTTCTTGCTCGAGGGTTTGGATCAGGTTCACGGGGCTTTCTCCTTGTGATCGTGCCAGCGCGGGTGTTGATTGTGGTGGGCCGAGTCCGTGGACGTGGCCGCTCCGGGGCAGAGGATCGAAAAGCCTGCGATTATAGCCCGAGACAGAGCAGGTACTTCTCATCGGCTTTGCTCAAGCCCCCACGGGCTCGCAGAGCCTCGATCAGGTCGGGGCGGCGTTTGGCGGTTAACGCAAGGGATTGTTCGCGTCGCCAACGTGCGATGTCTGCGTGGTGGCCCGACAACAGCACCGGTGGCACGGCGGCCTCGCCCTCGGGTGTATTCAGCACGTCGGGGCGGCTGAAGTGCGGGCAGTCCAGCAAACCATCGGAGAAGCTGTCTTGCTGGTGCGACTGCGCGTCACCCAGCACACCGTCTTGCAGCCGGGCCACGCCGTCCAGCATCGCCAAGGCCGGCAGCTCTCCGCCAGAAAGCACGAAGTCTCCCAAACTCAGCTCCACGTCGACATGGCGATCTACGAAGCGCTGGTCGATGCCTTCGTAACGCCCACACAGCAGCACGGCACCAGGGCCTTGCGCGAACTCGGTCAGCAGCGCCTGGTCGATGCGCCGGCCGGTGGGCGTGAAATGGATCACGGGCGCAGCGTCATTGCGCTCGGCGCGAATGGCCTGCAGTGCACGCTCGAGCGGCTCGACCAGCATCACCATGCCAGGGCCTCCGCCGTAGGGGCGGTCGTCGACGCGGCGGTAGGCGTTGTCGGCGAAGTCGCGCAAGGGCCACAGCTTCACGTCGACCTGGCCCGTTTCGAATGCACGCCGAGTGATGCCTTGCGTCAGGTGCGGCGCAAACAGCTCGGGAAACAGGGTGATGACGTCGAAGCGCATGCAAGCAGCGCCGGATCAGTAGTCCAGGCCCCAGTCAACGGTGATGCGCTTCTCGGCCAGGTTCACGTCGTCGACATAGGCGGAGACAAAAGGCACCAGCCGCTCATCGGCTTGCGGCTCGTCGCTCTGGATGCGCAGCACGCTGTGCGGGCCGGTGTCGAGCAAGCCAACGACCTTGCCCAAGGCCTCGCCTTGCCGGTTGAGCACCGACAGGCCGATCAAATCGACCCAGTAGTACTCGTCGGCATCGGCTGTCGGGAAGCTGGAGCGACCCACAAAAAGACGCGCCCCGCGCAAGGCTTCGGCGGCCGTGCGGTCGCTGACCTCTTGCACCTGGGCCACCACCCCGTCGCCATGTTCCTTGGCTTCGGTGACCTTCAAGAGGCACGGGAAAGAAGCAGCCGGCTTGGTGCCGAACTGCCGGATGTCTGCTTCTTCCGGTGGCCTGACAAACCAGCGCTTGGAAGAAAACAAGGCCTGGGGGTCGGATGCAAAAGGCTGGACCTTGATCCAGCCTTTTACGCCCCAGGCGTCAACGACTCGGCCGACTTCGATGGCGTCCTCGGGGAAAGCCGGCTCAGGCGAGCCGGCGGCCGAGGGCGTTGCGGCCACGATCGATGTCAGGCCGCAGCCTTGGCTTGCGCCACCAGGCGAGCCACCGTGGGCGACAGTTGGGCGCCGTTGCCAGCCCAGTAGTCGACGCGGTCGAAAGCCACGCGCAGCGGCTGCTCAGCGCCCGATGCCACCGGGTTGTAGAAGCCGACGCGCTCGATGAAGCGGCCGTCGCGGCGGTTGCGCGAATCGGCAACCACGATGTTGTAGAACGGACGCTTCTTGGCGCCACCACGTGCGAGTCGGATCACGACCATGTTGTTTCCTTGAATCTTGAAAACGTCCACCGCACCAGGAGACACTCAGGGCGAGCAGAGCAAAAGGGCAAGGGTTGCGGTTTCTCCGCTGGCCCCTGCCAGAGGGCTCGATGCCGTAGATACGCCGGTCTCACAACCAGCCGTCATCGAAACCGCGCATTATAAACTCAAGCGACACCGCAACGCACAAACATGAACCCTCCCCTGATTCGACCCAGCGCCACAGCCGACCTGCCGCAGATCACAGCCATCTACGAATGGAACGTGCTGAACGGCACCGGCACCTTCGAGCTGGAGGCCCCCGACCTGGCCGAGATGACCCGCCGCCGCGACGACGTGCTGGGCAAAGGCCTGCCCTGGCTGGTGGCCGAACGCGACGGCCAGGTGCTGGGCTACGCCTATGCCAACCACTTCCGGCCGCGTCGCGCCTATCGCTTCTGCCTGGAAGATTCGATCTACTTGGCCGATACGGCGCGTGGCCAGGGCCTGGGCAAGCTGCTGCTGGCCGAGTTGTTGGCCCTGTGCGAGGCGCAGGGTGCACGACAGATGCTGGCGGTGATCGGCGACTCGGCCAATGCGGGCTCGATCGGCGTGCACCGCAGCCTGGGCTTCGAACACACCGGTCTGTTGAAGGCCAGCGGTTGGAAGTTTGGTGCCTGGCGTGACGTGGTCATCATGCAGCGCGCCATGGGCAGCGGCGACACCACGGCGCCGGCAGACGGCTCATGAGCGGCTACAAGTCGAAGACGCTGGCAGCCTGGATCGCCCTGATCGGTGGCGGGCTGGGCCTGCACCGCTTCTACCTCTATGGGCGACGTGACGTCTGGGGTTGGCTCTGGTGGGTACCGACGCTGGTCGGCGCTTATGGGGTGCTGCGAGTGCTGGAGCTGGGGCAGGACGACCAGCTGGCCTGGTTGCTGGTTCCGCTGCTGGGCTTCGCGCTTGCGGCCGCAATGCTGGCCGCCATCGTCTATGGCGTGACGCCCGACGAAAAATGGAACGAGCGTTTCAACCCCGGCGGCCAAGCCCACCAGTCGGGCTGGGGGGTGGTTTTTGCGTTGATCCTGTCGCTTCTCGTGGGAGCCACGGTGCTCATGTCCACCATTGCGTTCAGCGGGCAGCGTTACTTCGAGTACCAGGTCGAAGAAGGCCGCAAGATCAGCCAGTAAAGCTGCGACCCCTCGCCCGTCGAGTACGCCGGTCGATCCCCCGTGGGGATGCGGGCCGGTTTGGGAGCGGCCCGGCGCTCGGCCCCGCCTTCAGGCGAAGACCGAGAAACTCACCCAGTAGAAGAGGCCGGCCACAAACGCCGAAGCCGGAATGGTGAAGATCCAGGCCCACACGATGTTGCCCGCCACGCCCCAGCGCACCGCAGAGGCGCGGCGCACCGAACCCACGCCGACGATGGCGCCGGTGATGGTGTGGGTAGTCGACACCGGCACGCCCATGGCGGTCGCCAGGAAGAGCGTCATCGCCCCACCGGTCTCGGCACAGAAGCCGCCGACCGGCTTGAGTTTGGTGATCTTCTGTCCCATGGTCTTGACGATGCGCCAGCCGCCGAACATGGTCCCGAAGCCGATCGCGAGGTAGCAACTCCAGATGACCCAGGTGGGCGGCAGCTTGTCGCTGGCGGCGGTGTAGCCGGTGGCGATCAGCAGCATCCAGATGATGCCGATGGTCTTCTGGGCGTCATTGCCGCCATGGCCCAGGCTGTACAGGCCGGCCGACACGAGTTGCAAGCGGCGGAACCAGTTGTCCACACGCAGCGGCGAGCTTCGCCGGCAGACCCACGCCACCCCCACCATCAGCAGCGAGCCCAGCGTGAAGCCCAGCAGCGGCGAGACGAAGATGAAGGCCACCACCTTCAGCACCCCACTGCCGAGCAGCGCGCCCGCGCCGGCCTTGGCGATCACCGCACCGCAGATGCCGCCGATCAGCGCATGTGACGAGCTCGACGGGATGCCGTACCACCAGGTGATCAGGTTCCAGGTGATCGCACCGATCAGCGCCCCGAACACGACATGGTGGTCAACGATCCCCGGTTGCACGATGCCCTTGCCCACCGTGGCGGCCACGTTGAGCTGGAACACGAGGACCGCCAGCACGTTGAAGAAAGCGGCAAACAGCACCGCCTGCTGCGGCTTGAGCACGCCGGTGGAGACCACGGTGGCAATCGAGTTGGCCGCGTCGTGGAAGCCGTTCATGAAGTCGAACAGCAAGGCCAGCACGACCAGCATCACCACCACCCAGAACGCAACCTGGATCGTTTGCATGCGAAAGCCCGCCCGAGATCAGGAGTTCTCGAGGACCACGCCCTCGATGAGGTTGGCCACGTCTTCGCAACGGTCGGAGATGGATTCGAGCTGCTCGTAGATGGCCTTGAGCTTGATCAGCTCGCGCACGTCGGTCTCTTCGCGAAACAGCTTCGACATGGCCGCGCGCATCACACGGTCGGCGTCAGATTCGAGCTTGTCGATTTCTTCGCAGGTCTTGATGGCGGCTTCGGCCGCATCGCTGTGGTTGAGCTTAGGCAGCAGCGACACGGCATGCTGCACCCGCTCGCAGCACTTGGCGCTCAGGTCGCCCAGGCGCAGCACCTCTTCGGTCATGGCGCGCACGTCGTAGAGCTGCATGGTTTCGGTGGCGTCTTGCAGCAGGTCGACGATATCGTCCATGGCGTTGATCAAGCCGTGGATTTGCTCGCGGTCGATCGGCGTGATGAAGGTCTTGTGCAGCAAGCGATTGACTTCGGCCGTCACCTTGTCAGCGGCGCGCTCGGCCGCAACCACCTGGTTGGCGTATTTCTCGCGCAGTTCAAGATCGGCGTAGTTCTCGATCATCGCGATGAAGGCGCGGGCCCCTTCGACGATGTAGGCCGCATGCTGGTTGAAAAGCTCGAAAAAATTGCCTTCTCGCGGCAACAGCTTGCCAAACAGCATGGTGGGGTTCTCCAGGGAAACGGGGCTCTGCGCCGCACTGTCACCGTTTTGTCATAAACAGCAAGGCGCGAGTGTAGCCCCGGGTGTCAGCTCGGCTGCTACGGTGACAGGTCGAACACCTCACGCGGGCCTTCGAACGCCGCCAGGGCGTCGACCAGGGCCTGAAAGTCTTCGGTGCGTTCGACCGGGTTGAAGTGTTCGCTATTGACCACCATCAGCGGCGCAGCATCAAAGGCCTGGAAATACTCGGCGTAGGCGTCACACAGCTTTTGCAGGTAGCCCGGCTCGATGCGCTGCTCCATCGCGATGCCGCGTTGGCGAATGCGCTGTGTCAGCGTGGCGGGCGTGGCCTGCAGCCAGATCACGAGGTCAGGCTTGGGCAACTGCTGCGACACCTGGGCGTACATCTGGCTGTAGAGGTGGTACTCCTCATCGCTCAGGTTCATGCGGGCGAACAAGGCATCTTTGTCGAGCATGAAGTCGCTCACGACGGCCTCTGAAAACATGCCCGGCTGCGCCAGCTCGCGCACCTGGCGCATGCGCTGGAACAAGAAAAACACCTGGGTCTGGAAGGCGTAGCCCGGCGCATCGGAATAGAAGCGCTCCAGGTACGGGTTTTCGTCGGCGCGCTCGAGCATGAGCTCTGCCCCCAGGTGCGCGGCCAGTCGGCGCGCGAGCGAGCTCTTGCCCGCACCGATCGGGCCTTCGATGGCAATGTGGCGAAAGCGCGCCAGACCGGGTGGCATCGGCATCAACTTGCTCAGTCACCGATGGCCGCGTAGACCAGGTTGCGAAACAGCGCGCGGACTTCATCGCGCTGGCCCGGCGCCTGCACCATCAGCACCGCGTACAGGTCTTCCTTCGGGTCGATGAAGAAGGTGGTGCCGGCCATGCCGCCCCAGAAATACAGGCCTTCGGAGCCCGCCACCGGCGCGATGCCGGTCTGCAATCGCACAGCAAACCCCAGGCCAAAGCCGTGACCTGGCGGAAGCAGCTCGCTCATGCTGGGCAGGCCGCCCAGGTGATCGCTGGTCATCAGCTCCACAGTCTTGCGGCTGAGCAGGCGGTGGCCTTCGAGCTGGCCGCCGTTGATCATCATCTGGCAGAGGCGTGCGTAGTCGGCCGCAGTGGAAACGAGGCCGCCACCGCCCATGTCCATGGCCACCGGCTCGCGCACGTCGAGCACCTTGACGTCGGCGCCGCTGTCGGGGTCTAGCGCAAAGGGTTCGGCCAGGCGATGCAGCTGCGAGGGCGGCACGTGAAAGCCGGTGTCGACCATGCCCAGCGGCCCGAAGATGCGCGTTTGAAAAAAGTCGCGCAACGGCTGGCCCGACACCACCTCGACCAGACGGCCCAGCACGTCGGTGGCACGGCTGTAGTCCCACACCGTGCCGGGCTGGTACATCAACGGCAACGTGGCCAGGGCCTTGGAGAAGTCTTCGTTGGTCCAGTCGCGGCGGTAGATCTTGGCGTGGGCGTAGAGCTTGCGAATCGGCGCTTCGGCCAGGATCTCGTAAGTGAGGCCTGAGGTGTGGCGCAGCAGGTCTTGAACCGTCATGGCGCGGGTCGGGGGCACGTGGTCGATCACACCGTCTGCGCGGACCACACCCACCGGCGTGTTCTTGAACTCGGGCAGGTACTTGGCGACCGGGTCTGACAGGAACAAGCGCCCTTCGTCGAACAACATCATCGCGGCGACCGACACCACCGGCTTGGTCATCGAGTAGATGCGAAAGATGCTGTCGGGCCGCATGGCGTCGCCACTGACCGGGTCACGCTGACCGAGCGCCTCGAAGTAGGCCAGCTTGCCGCGTCGCACCACCATGGCCACCACACCCGGCAGGCGCTGCTTGTCGATCTGCTCGCTGAGTGCCGCGCTCAATCGGTTGAGCCCGGCCCGGCTGAAGCCGAGTGACTCGGGGGCGGCACGTTCGGGCGCATGAATCATGGTGTCTCCAGTTTGTGAATGGCTTGATCGGCCACACCGGCCAGCAGGTCTCGAAGCGCGCCGCGCCCGGGAATCGCCAGGCCAACCGGTGCAATCTCCGCGAGCGGCACCAATACGAACGCGCGCTCATGCAGGCGTGGGTGAGGCACGGTGAGCGTGCTGGAAGCAAGGCGCGCCTCACCATACAACAGCAGGTCGAGATCGAGCGTGCGCGGGGCGTTGCGGTAAGGCCGCTCACGCCCGCCGGCTTGCTCGATGTGTTGCAGGTGAGTCAACAAGTCATCGGGCGCCAGCGTGGTCTGCAGTACCGCCACCGCATTCAGGTAGTCGGGGCCGTGCGAGTCGATGGGCGCCGTTCGGTAGAACGACGACGTGCGCTGGATCTGCGTACCGGGCAGCAAGCTCAATGCCAGCAGCGCGCTGCGGAGCGCTGCGACCGTGCCGCCAAGGTTGGCGCCCAGACCCACGTAGGCCAGCACGGGCGCCCCGGCCATCACCTGCTTACTGCGGCTCGCTCGACGAGGCGCCAGCGTCGGCACCACCCGAGAT
>JACMKJ010000094.1 GCA_014380155.1 Rhizobacter sp.
CGCATCCGCGACGATCTGGCAGATTGCGCGGTGGTCGAGAACATGCCCAAGCTGGAAGGGCGTCAGATGATCATGGTGCTGGGCCCGAAGAAGCGCAGCTGAGATTGAAGAGTTCGATGCCCTGGTTTGGTCACCAGGGGGTCGCAAGAAGCCTCTGCAGGCTCACAAGACCGCAAGTTGTTTTGCGGGCGCCTGCAGGAGCAATTTAAAAGGAGCAGTTCATGCCCAAAATGAAGACCAAGAGCAGCGCCAAAAAGCGCTTTCGCGTGCGTCCTGGTGGCACCGTCAAACGCGGTCAAGCGTTCAAGCGCCACATCCTGACGAAGAAGTCGACGAAGACCAAGCGCCACTTGCGTGGGGCTACCTCCGTTCACAAGACAGACATGGGCGGCATCACCAAGATGTTGCCCTTCGCCGGTCTTTGACCAGCTGTCTCAGTACTACTTCTAGAAGGGAAAAGACATGCCTCGCGTTAAACGTGGTGTAACCGCACGTGCTCGTCACAAGAAAGTTCTCGCACTCGCCAAGGGTTACCGTGGCCGCCGCAAGAACGTATTCCGCATCGCCAAACAAGCGGTCATGCGCGCTGGGCAATATGCCTATCGCGATCGCCGCACGAAGAAGCGTGTGTTCCGTCAGCTCTGGATTGCCCGTATCAACGCGGCGAGCCGGGGTCTGGGTGTCACCTACAGCAAGTTCATGGCTGGCCTCAAGAAGGCCAACATCGACATCGACCGCAAGGTTCTTGCCGACATGGCCGTGAATGATCCTGCCGCTTTTGGCAGCATCGTCGAGAAGGTGAAGGCCCAGCTCGCTTGAATGCCGTGAACAGCGCCGGGCGGTGTTCAAGCACCGCCGGCGTCACAGCAAGACCTCGGTTGGCTTCGGCCAGCTGAGGCAAGCTCTCCAAGGCCGACCTCGTGTGCGGCCTTTTTTTGTTGTCGTGAGAACAGATCACTGAACCGATGAACGACCTCGATCAACTGGTGCAGGCCGCGCAAGCCGACTTCTTGCAAGCTGGTGCACCCGCCGATCTGGAGAACGCCAAAGCGCGTTACCTGGGCAAGGCCGGTCGCGTGACCGAGCTGCTGAAGGCTTTGGGCGCGTTGCCACCCGAAGAGAAAAAAGCGCGCGGTGCCGAGATCAATGCCGCCAAGCAGCACGTGGAAGCCGCGCTCAATGCGCGCCGCCAGGCGCTGGCCGATGCCGAGCTCGCCTCGCAGCTCAAGGCCGAGTCGCTCGATGTCACGCTGCCCGGGCGCAAGCGCGGGGAGGGTGGTTTGCACCCGGTGTCGCGCACCATGGAGCGCATCGAGGCGATCTTTGGTTCGATGGGTTTCGACGTGGCCGATGGCCCCGAGATCGAAACCGACTGGTACAGCTTCACAGCACTGAACAACCCAGAAAACCACCCGGCGCGTTCGATGCAGGACACCTTCTACGTCGACATGAAAGACGCCGAAGGCCGCTGGCTCAACCTGCGCCCGCACACCTCGCCGATGCAGGTGCGCCATGCACGCGCCCACGCAGCCAAGTACGCCAGCCAGGCCGACATGCCCGAGATCCGCGTCATCGCGCCGGGCCGCACCTACCGGGTGGACAGCGACGCCACCCATTCGCCCATGTTCCACCAGTGCGAAGGCCTGTGGATCGGCGAGAACGTGAGCTTCAAAGACTTGAAGGCGGTCTTCAACGACTTCTTCCGCAACTTCTTCGAGACCGACGACCTGCAACTGCGCTTTAGGCCATCGTTCTTTCCCTTCACCGAACCTTCGGCCGAGGTCGACATTGCCTTCTCCAGCGGCCCCCTGAAAGGGCGCTGGCTGGAGGTGGCCGGTTCCGGCCAGGTGCACCCGAACGTGGTGCGCAACTTCGGCCTCGACCCCGAGCGCTACATCGGCTTCGCCTTCGGCATGGGCCCGGACCGGCTGACGATGCTGCGCTACGGTGTGAATGATTTGCGCCTGTACTTCGAATGCGATCTGCGCTTTTTGTCTCAATTCAAATAAAGCAGTTCAAGTAAGGCAGACACACGAGATGCAATTCCCTGAGTCCTGGTTGCGCGAGTTCTGCAACCCCCCCATTTCCACTGCGCAGCTGGCCGACACGCTGACCATGGCCGGCATGGAGGTCGAAGAGCTACGCCCGGTCGCACCGTCCTTCAGCCAGGTCGTGGTGGCCGAGGTGCTGGAGGTGACACGCCACCCCGATGCCGATCGCCTGAACGTCTGCCGCGTCAACGCGGGCAGCGGTGCGGTGCTTAACATCGTGTGTGGTGCGCCCAATGTTCGTGTGGGCATCAAGGTACCGTGCGCACTGGTCGGTGCAAAGTTGCCACCGGCCGAGGAGGGTGGCGCGCCATTCCAGATCAAACTCGGCAAGCTGCGTGGCGTCGAGAGCCAGGGCATGTTGTGCTCCGCACGCGAGCTGAAGCTGTCTGAAGATCACGGCGGCTTGCTCATCCTGGCAGATGACGCTCCTGTGGGCACCTCGATTCGCGATCACCTGCGTCTCGATGACACGCTGTTCACGCTGAAACTCACACCCAACCTCGGCCATTGCCTGAGCGTCTACGGCATTGCGCGAGAGCTTTCGGCCTTGACGGGCTCACCTCTGCTTCAACCCAGCTTCCCGGCTGCACGCGCTGTGCATTCCGACAGGCTGCCCGTGAACGTGCAAGCGCCTGACCTCTGCGGTCGCTTTTCGGGCCGCATTATCCGCAACGTCAACACCAAGGCCGCCACCCCGGCGTGGATGGTTGATCGCCTCGCGCGTTGTGGGCAGCGCTCGGTCACCGCGTTGGTCGACATCTCGAACTACGTGATGTTCGAGTACGGGCGGCCTTCGCACATTTTCGATCTCGACAAGATTCACGGCGGCCTCACCGTGCGCTGGGGCCGTGTCGGCGAGACGCTCAAGCTGCTCAATGGCAACACCGTCGAGATCGATGCAACGGTCGGTGTGATCGCCGATGACCAAGCGGTCGAATCGCTGGCCGGCATCATGGGGGGTGACGCCACAGCGGTGTCGGACGACACCCGCCATGTGTACATCGAAGCCGCTTTCTGGTGGCCCGAGTCGGTGGCTGGCCGCGCCCGCCGCTACAGCTTCAGCACCGATGCAAGCCACCGTTTCGAGCGCGGTGTCGACCCCGCCCTGACGGTCGAACACATCGAGCGCATCACCCAATTGATCCTCGACATCTGCGGTGGCGAGCCGTCGGTGATGGACGACCAGTTGGTCAACGTGCCCGAGGCCAAGCCGGTCAGCCTGCGCGTGGCGCGTGCCGCCAAGGTGATTGGCGTGCCGGTCACTCAGGCCCAATGTGCGGGCGTGTTGCATCGCTTGGGGCTGCCGCTGTCGGAGGCTTCGGGTGTGTTGACTGTCACGCCGCCCAGCTGGCGTTTCGACCTGCAGATCGAAGAAGACCTCATCGAAGAAGTGATTCGTGTGCTGGGTTATCACACGCTGCCTGCGACGCCGCCGCTGGCGCCCGTCACGGCGAGGGTGCGCAACGAAGCAAGTCGAAGCCTGCACACCTTGCGGCACCAACTGGCCGGCCTGGACTACCAGGAGACGATCAATTTCAGCTTCGTCGAAGAGCGCTGGGAGCGTGAACTGGCCGGCAACGAGCAGCCGATCCGCGTGCTCAATCCTATCGCCAGCCCCTTGTCGGTGATGCGCTCCAGCCTCATCGGCAGCCTCGTGTCGGTGCTGCGTTTCAACCTCACCCGCAAGGCCACGCGCGTGCGCGTGTTCGAGGTGGGTCGTGTGTTCAAACGCGATTCCAACGCTCGAGACGGCGACCTCTCTGTGGCCGGCATCTCACAGCCGATGCGCGTGGCCGGCCTGGCACATGGCAGCGCTGACGACGTGCAGTGGGCGGCCAAAGAGCGCGCGGTTGATTTTTTCGACGTGAAGGGCGACCTCGAAGCCCTGCTGGCGCCTCGCCAGGCACGCTTTGTCACGGCCGATCATCCGGCCCTGCACCCGGGCCGATCCGCCCGCATTGAGGTGGATGGGCGAGCCATCGGTTTTGTCGGCGAGTTGCACCCGCGCTGGCGCCAAGGCTACGAGCTGCCGGTGGCGCCTATCGTCTTCGAGTTGGAAGCCGACGCGCTGCAGCAGCGCGATGTGCCGGTGTTCCAGCCGCTTCCGCGCCAACAATCGGCGTGGCGTGACATCGCAGTGATCGCGGGTGAGCAAGTCACGCACGATGCGCTGATCGAAACGGTCAAGTCGGCCGAGGCCAACCTGATCCGCTCGGTGAAGCTGTTCGACGTCTACAAGCCCGCCGCCACCCCTGCTGACATGGCACCGGGTGAGCGCAGCCTGGCTTTGCGCCTTGAAGTGCTCGACGACAGCGCGACGCTGACCGACGAGCGCATCGAAGCCGTCAAGACCGACGTGCTCAAGGCGCTCCAGTCGCGCCTGGGCGTGCGCCTGCGTGGTTGAAACCAAAGCCCTCGAATGACCACTACCCCACCTGACAAACCGCCAGAGCGCGTGATGCTGCTGCCAACGCTTGAGACGCCGACGCTGACCAAGGCGGAGCTGGCAGAGCTTCTCTTCGAGCGCCTGGGCCTCAACAAGCGCGAGTCGAAGGACATGGTCGAAGCCTTCTTCGACATCATCCACCGCACCTTGGTGACCGGAGACGACGTCAAGATGTCGGGCTTTGGCAACTTCAACATCCGCCGCAAGGCGCCGCGGCCAGGGCGCAACCCCCGCACCGGTGAAGCCATCCCCATCAAGGCGCGCAACGTGGTCACGTTTCATGCGAGCCACAAACTCAAGGGTGTGGTGCAGGGGGACATTCCGGCGGGTGACGATTTCGAGTAGCGTCGCCTCTCGTACAAAACCGGAGAGGAAATGACAGTCATTGTGATCACCGTTGTGGTCTTGCTGACCCTCGCTGCCATCGCGTTCTTGATGCGAGGCAAAACCAGAACAACGGGCGACAGAGACAAGATCTGGAGGCGGCGTTTGCTGTCCAAGAACGAACAGCCCATGTATTTCAGGCTGCGTGAGGCTTTTCCCGACCAGGTCGTGCTGGCTCAAGTGGCATTTTCTTCGCTGGTCAACAGCCGTAGCAAGAGCACGCAAAGCACCTTCGATCGCAAGGTCGCTGATTTTTTGCTTTGCACGCCGGCGTTCGAGGTGCTGGCTGTCATCGAACTGGATGAGCCCAACCACAAAGCTGATGCCGAAGCCGATGCGGCAAGCGACGCGATGCTGATGGAAGCCGGATACCAGGTGCTTCGCTTCGATCGTGTGCCAGATGCGAAAGAACTCAAGGCTGCGGTGGGTGCTTTGCCCGTCCCACGGCCGGTTCAAGCCGCCGCCGACTGACTTGTCTCGATGCCTGGGGTTTCCCCTTGGGCACTGTCGCAGGGCGGTCTGCGGAACAGCTTAGTCACTGAGGCGCAACCCTCTGCCGTGCCGGAAGTCACGTACCGTCACTTGGGGACCAGTGAGCGGAAAAATCGCCCCCGTGCTTGGCCCCCGCAGATCGGCGGGAACAAATCGCAAAAGCGCTCCACTGACGGGAGATGAGTTCGAGTAAAGTCTAGCTTTCTCTTCCGATCTTATTGATTTACATGGAGAAAGCGCTTCCCGCCATTCCTGCCAAACGCTACTTCACCATTGGAGAAGTGAGCGATTTGTGCGGCGTGAAGCCGTACGTGCTGCGCTATTGGGAACAGGAGTTCACGCAGCTCAAACCCATGAAACGGCGCGGTAATCGCCGCTACTACCAGCACCACGAGGTGCTGCTGATTCGCCGGATACGCGAACTGCTCTACGAGCAGGGCTTCACCATCAGCGGTGCGCGCAATCGGCTCACCGAGCTGGTTCACACCCGCGCCGATGCCCACGGGCTCAACAACAAGGAGCCCGACCCCGCGGAGTTGGCCGAGGCAGACGAGATGGTGGTCGACGGCGCATCGGTACAGACGGAAGAGGTTCCTGTGCCCGAAGTGATCACCACCGAGGTGTCGATGATCCAGATGCGGCAGGAGCTCATCTCCATTCGCGGACTGCTCGTGGTGTGAGGCGGAAGGCCCGGTGTTTCAGGCTATACTGCGCGGCTTACGTCGGGGTGTAGCGCAGCCTGGTAGCGCACTTGCATGGGGTGCAAGGGGTCGCGAGTTCGAATCCCGCCACCCCGACCATTGATCAGTAAGAGCCCGGTACTCACAAGGTGCCGGGCTTTTTGCTTTCTGGACCTGACGCAAAAAAAAGGGGCTCCGTGAGGAGCCCCTTTTCATGGCGAGCGAGCTGCGATTACTTTGTCGTGCTGGCTGCAGCAGACGCCGCTGGCACCACTGCCATCGCCGAAGCAGCCATCGCGGGCGCGGAGGGCGTCACGGCCGCCGGCGCTGCGTGGGTGCTATTGGCGCTGCCGGTGGCTGCGCTGATGGGCAAGAGCGGCACGATCAACAAGGCCACGATGTTGATGATCTTGATCAGCGGGTTGACGGCCGGGCCGGCGGTGTCCTTGTAGGGGTCGCCGACGGTGTCGCCGGTCACGGCCGCCTTGTGGGCTTCGGAGCCCTTGCCACCGTGGTGACCGTCTTCGATGTACTTCTTGGCGTTGTCCCACGCGCCGCCGCCGGTGCACATCGAGATGGCGACGAAGAGGCCGGTGACGATGGTCCCCATCAGCAGGCCGCCCAGTGCAGCCGGGCCGAGCAGCAGGCCCACCAGAATGGGCACGACCACCGGCAACAGGCTCGGGACGATCATTTCCTTGATCGCGGCGGTGGTCAGCATGTCGACCGCGCGGCCGTACTCTGGCTTGGCAGTGCCTTCCATGATCCCTTTGATGTCGCGGAACTGGCGGCGTACTTCTTCCACGACCGCACCGGCAGCGCGGCCGACAGCTTCCATCGCCATCGCACCGAAGAGATAAGGAATCAATCCACCGATGAACAGGCCGACGATCACCTTCGGGTCGCTCAGGTCGAAGGCAACGCTGATGCCGCGGCCTTCGAGCGAGTGGGTGTAGTCGGCAAACAGCACCAGCGCAGCCAGTCCGGCAGATCCGATGGCGTACCCCTTTGTCACGGCCTTGGTGGTGTTGCCCACCGCGTCGAGCGGGTCGGTCACGTCACGCACGCTCTTGGGCAGCTCGGCCATCTCGGCGATGCCACCGGCGTTGTCGGTGATGGGACCATAGGCGTCGAGGGCGACCACGATGCCGGCCATGCTGAGCATGGAGGTCGCGGCGATGGCAATGCCGTACAGGCCGGCCAGTTGGTAAGACACCAGGATGGCAATGCAGACGAAGATCACCGGCCAGGCAGTCGAGCGCATCGACACACCCAGACCCGCAATGATGTTGGTGCCGTGGCCGGTGGTCGAGGCCTGTGCGATGTGTTGCACCGGCTTGTATTGCGTGCCGGTGTAGTACTCGGTGATCCACACCATCGCCGCCGTGAGAACGAGGCCCACGATGCAGGTGCCGAAGAGGGCCATGGCCGACACGGTGCCACCGCCACTCAGGGTGAGCGGTTGCGGGAACATCTGTTGCGTGACGAAGTAGAACGCGATGAGCGACAACACGCCCGACACCGCCAGGCCTTTGTACAGCGCCGGCATCACGTTCTTCATGCCCGGCGAGGCCTTGACGAAGCTGCAGCCGATGATCGACGCGATGATCGACACGCCACCCAACAGCAACGGGTAGATCACGGCATTGAGCGTTGCACCAGTCACCATCAAGGCAGCGAGCGCCATGGTGGCGATAAGCGTGACGGCGTAGGTTTCGAACAGGTCGGCGGCCATGCCGGCGCAGTCGCCTACGTTGTCGCCCACGTTGTCGGCGATGGTGGCCGGGTTGCGGGGGTCGTCCTCGGGGATGCCGGCTTCCACCTTGCCCACCATGTCGCCGCCGACGTCGGCGCCC
>JACMKJ010000095.1 GCA_014380155.1 Rhizobacter sp.
AACCGCTTCTTCAACGGCGATCTCGTCAAACGGGTTCATGCTCATCTTGACGTTGGCGATGTCGACACCGCTGCCGTCGCTCTTCACCCGCACCTTCACGTTGTAGTCAACCACTCGTTTGACGGCTACCAAGACTTTCATGGGGGACAACACTTTCTTCTGTTAAACAAAATCGCGAGTGGCGCACCCTGCGTTCCTTCGCACGGTGCGCCACCAAATGGGTCTTACTTCGCCGCCAGACCCAGGCGGTCGATCAGCAGCTTGTCCTTGGCATAGGTCGCGATCGCCCAGGACTTGTATTGCTCGCCGGTGCGGTACCACGGGTCCTGGTTCAGCTGGGCCAGCACCTCGGCATGCTTGGGGTCGTCCATGGCTTTCTTGAAGGCGTCGTGCAGCGTCTTCACCACCGCCGGGTCCATGCCCTTGGGGCCGACCAGGCCGTACGGCGAATTGCCGACGATGTTGTAGCCCAGCTCCTTGGCGGTGGGTACTTGCGGCCAGCGCTTGGTGCGTTGTTCGCCGAAGGTGGCGAGCAGGCGCATCTGGCCGCCGTCGACGAACTTGTCCCAGCCCGATGCGTCACTGGCGGCCATCACGTGGCCACCCAGCAGGGCCTGCATCAGGTCCGCGTTGCCTTTGAACGGGACGTGGTTGAACTCGACCTTGGCGTTGTCGGCCAGCTCTTCGAGCAGCAGGTGCGGGCTGGTGCCGATGCCGGTGGAACCAAAGTCGATCTTGCCCGGCTGCTTGCGCGCGGCTTCGACATAGTCCTTGAAGGTCTTGTGCGGCGAATCGCTCTTCACGACAAAGCCGAAGGTGTAGCCCGACACGCCCATGATGAAGGTGAAGTCGTTGATCGGGCTCCACTGCACCTTGTTCATGTGCGGGATGCGCAGCATGCCCATCGGGTACTGCGAGATCGTGTAGCCGTCGGGCTTGGCCGTCAGCGCCATGGTGCTCGGGCCGAGCGTGCCGCCGGCGCCGGGTTTGTTCTCGATGATGATCTGCTGGCCGAGGTTCTTGCTGGCCAGCTCGGCCAGCGCGCGGTGGTGGCGGTCGGTCGAGCCACCGGCAGGCCACGGCACGATCAGGGTGATGGGTTTGCTCGGAAAGGCTTGCGCCAAGGCGGTGCCGAACGGTGCGGCCAAGGCGGCACCTGCGGCAGCGAGCATCAGGCCGCGGCGAACGCGCTGCACCATGATCTGGGACGATGTTTTCACGGTAAATCTCCGGTCGTGAGGGGGTTGTTGGATAACTGCTGCACTACGGGGCGGTTCGAGCCGCCTCTCGTTCTTGAAGTTCACGCCATTGCACCTTGCCCGATCCCGACTTGGGCAACGAGGGCACGAACTCCACGATTCTTGGGCTCTTGTATGCCGCCATATGGTCGTGTGACCAGGTCACGATGTCTTGCTCGCTTACCCGCCCCTGGAATTCGGGCTTGAGCACGACCAGGGCTTTCACGGTTTCGCCACGCTTGGCGTCGCTTGTGCCGATCACGCAGGCTTCGTGGATCGCGGGGTGGCGGTACATCAGCGCCTCGACCTCGGCTGGCCAGACCTTGAAGCCCGAGGCGTTGATCATTCGCTTCAGGCGATCGACCATGAAGAAGTAGCCGTCTTCGTCGATCTGCGCCAGGTCGCCGGTGCGCAGGAAGCGCTTGCCGTCGAGCTCGATGAAGCTGTCTTTCGTGGCCTGGTCGTTGTTCCAATAGCCGCGCATGACCTGAGGGCCGTGCACGATGATCTCGCCGGTCTCGCCCTGCGCCACTTCCTGCATCGTGGCGGGGTCGACCAGACGCGAGTCGACGTCGAACACCGGGATGCCCAGGCACTGCTGTTTGGGCCGCTGCGGCGGGTTGATGTGTGTGGCGGCCATGGTCTCGCTCATGCCGTAACCCTCCACATAGTCGAGCCCGGTTTTCTCTTTCAGCCTGGCGCAGATCGCCTGCGGCATGGCCGCGCCACCACCGCGTATGCCTTGCAGGCTGGAGAGGTCGTAGTCGTCGAGTTTCGGGTTGGAGAGGAAGTCGATCATCATCGTGGAGATGACCTGCCACACCGTGACGCGGTAACGCTGCATGCACTGCGCTGCGGCGTCGCGGTCCCAGCGCGGCAAGATGACGATGGTGCCGCCCACGTATAGCGGGCCGTTCATGCTGCCGGCCATGCCGGTGACGTGGAAGTAGGGCAGCACCGACAGGAACACCGCGTCTTGCGTGCGGTTGAACCAGTGCACACCGCCGACCAGCGTGCTCATCACGCTGCGGTGGGTGTGCATGCAGCCCTTGGGCTGGCCGGTGGTGCCCGAGGTGTAGGGCATCACGCACAAGTCGTCGGGACCGGCGGTGAGCGGGCCGGGTGTCAGCCGGCGCGCGAGCACGTCGACCCAGGCCACGGCGCCGGCATCGGTGAAGGTCTTGCGCGGCTCGGCCACGAACTCGGGCACACGCAGGTCGGTGGGGCGCTTGAGGTAGTCGCTGTAGGTGGCGACGATCAGGTGCTTCAAACCTTGTTCGCCCACAAGCGGCTGCATCTGCGCATACAGGTCTTGCGGCACGAAAGCGGTGGTGGCACCAGTGTCTTTCACGTAGTGCCGCAACTCGTCGGTCATGTTCATCGGGTTGACCGGAACGACGACCGCGTTCGCTCGCAAGATGCCGTAGTACGCCAGCACCCACTGCGGGCTGTTCTGCAGGTACAGCAGCACCCGGTCGCCGGCCTTCACGCCGCATTCGTGCTGCAGGTAGCCGGCGATGCGCTCGGCCTCGTCCTTGAATTCCGAGAAGGTGACCGGCGTGTCGTAGAAGACGATGAAGGGCTTGTTGGGGTAACGCTGTGCCGACACCTCGGCGTTGTAGAAGAGGTTGGTGTGCGGCAGCGTCAGGTGCTTGGGCAAGCCCTGCGGCCAATGGGCAAGGTGGCGGTCCGACATGGCGGGGGCCTCATGAGAGAGTGTGTTCAGCTTGAGGCGTCGATTTCCTGGGCCAGCGCCCAGGCCTGCTCGGCCAGCGGCCGGGCCCGCTTGCCCGAGGCCACCGCATGCTCGCTCGATGCGTTGCCTTGCTGCGCACGGTGGGCAATGCCTTGCAGGATGCCGACCAGGCGGAACATGTTGAACACCATGTAGTAGTTCCACTCGGCCTTCGACACGGCGTTCTTGCGGCCGGTGCGCTCCATGTACGTGGCCACGTACTCGGCTTCGCTCGGGATGCCGCGCGACACCAGGTCGGCGCCGGCCATGCCGCGGCCGCCACTGCCTGCCATGCGCCAGGTCATGCAGTGGTAGGCGAAGTCGACCAAGGGGTGGCCGAGCGTCGACAGCTCCCAGTCGAGAACCGCCAGGATGCGCGGTTCGGTGGGGTGGAAGATCACGTTGTCGAAGCGGTAGTCGCCATGCACGATGGCGACTTCGTCGCCTGTCGGGATGTAATTGGGCAGCCACTCGATCAGCGCGTCGGCGGCTTCGATCTTCTCGGTCTCGGCGGCCTTGTACTGCTTGGTCCAGCGGGCGACCTGGCGCTCGATGTAGTTGCCGGGCTTGCCGTAGTCGGAGAGGCCGATGGCCTCGGGGTTCACGCGGTGCAGCGCGGCCATCACACGGTTGAGCTCGCTGTAGAGCTCGCCGCGCTGGGCGTTGTCGTAGTCGGGCAGCAGCGGGTCCCAGAGGATGCGGCCGTCGACACAGTCCATGATGTAGAAGGCCGTGCCCAGCACAGCAGGGTCTTCGCACAGGGCATAGGCCTTGGCGACCGGCACGTCGGTCTTGGCGAGTGCGCTGATGACCTTGTACTCGCGGTCGACCGCATGGGCCGAAGGCAGCAACACACCGGGCGGCTTTCGGCGCAGCACGTAGTTCTTGCCACCGGCGCTCAAGCGAAAGGTCGGGTTCGACTGGCCACCCTTGAACTGCTCCACCGCCAGCGTGCCGCTGAAGCCGGCCACATGCTCGCGCATGTAGGCGTCGAGCTTTTGCACATCAAACGCGTGCTGTGGTGCGACCGGCTTGGTGCCGGTGAACTGGTTGGCTGACGTGTCTTGGCTCATGCTCGGGAGTGTCTCAGGTGTCATCCTTCAGACCACTTCGAACAGGCCCGCCGCACCTTGCCCGCCACCGATGCACATGGTCACGACCACGTACTTCGCGCCGCGGCGTTTGCCTTCGATCAGCGCATGGCCGGTCAGGCGCGAGCCGGTCACGCCGTAGGGGTGGCCCACCGCGATGGCGCCGCCGTTGACGTTCAGGCGGTCATCGGGGATGCCCAGCTTGTCTCGGCTGTAGATCACCTGGCAGGCGAAGGCTTCGTTCAGCTCCCACAGGCCGATGTCGCTGACCTTGAGTCCCGCCTGCTTCAGCAGTTTGGGGATGGCGAACACCGGGCCGATGCCCATTTCATCGGGCTCGCAGCCGGCGACTGCGAAGCCGCGGAAGATGCCCATGGGCTTGATACCGCGCTTCTCGGCCAGCTTGCTGTTCATCAGCACGCAGGCCGACGAGCCGTCGGAGAACTGGCTGGCGTTGCCTGCCGTGACCACACCACCAGGCAGCGCCGCGCGGATCTTGGCCACGCCTTCGAGCGTGGTGTCGGGGCGAATGCCTTCGTCGGCCGAGATCGTCACTTCCTTGGTGGTCAGGCGGCCGGTGGCCTTGTCGGCTACGCCCATGCGGGTGGTCATGGCGGCGATCTCGTCGTTGAACTTGCCGGCCGCCTGCGCCGCGGCGGCGCGCAGCTGGCTGCGCACGCCGTATTCGTCTTGCGACTCTTTCGAGATGTTGTAGCGCTTGGCCACCATCTCGGCGGTCTGCAGCATGCTCCAGTAGATCTCGGGCTTCTTCTCCAGCATGACCGGGTCGGCGCGCATGTGGCGGTTGGTCTCGTTCTGCACGCAAGAGATCGACTCCACGCCGCCGCCGATGGCGACCTGCACACCGTCGACGATGATGGTGTGCGCGGCCATCGCAATGGCGTTCAGGCCCGACGAGCAGAAGCGGTTGATGGTGACGCCGGCGGTGGTGACCGGCAGGCCGGCGCGCAGCGCGGCCACACGGGCGATGTTGCCGCCGGTGGTGCCTTCGGAGAGCGAGCCGCCGAGGAACACGTCCTCGACTTCGGCGGGGTCGATGCCAGCGCGCTTGACGGCGTGCTCGATCGAGTGCGCGGCGAGCGTCGCGCCATAGGTCATGTTGAAAGCACCCTTCCACGACTTGGCCAGGCCAGTGCGGGCGGTGGAGACGATGACTGCTTCGGTGGTCATGTTGTTGGTTCCTAGGGTGTGCTTAATTGAAGGTCTTGCCTTCTTCGGCCAGCTTCAAGAGCAGCGGGGCCGGTTGCCAGAACTTGGCGTCAGCGCCCGGCTCGGCAGCGATGCGCTTCAGCGCACGCACCACGTTGGCCAGGCCGACCGTGTCGGCATACAGCATCGGGCCGCCGCGGTGGGCGGGGAAGCCGTAGCCGTTGAGGTAGACGATGTCGATGTCGGAGGCGCGCTGGGCGATTCCTTCTTCCAGAATGCGCGCGCCTTCGTTGACCATCGCGTAGATGCAGCGCTCGATCACTTCTTCATCGCTGACCTTGCGTGCCGCGAGGCCCCGCTCGGTGCGGAAGTCTTCGATGATCTTCTCGACCGCCGGGTCGACGATGGGGTCGCGCTTGCCGGCTTCGTAGCGGTACCAGCCGGCGCCCGTCTTCTGGCCAAAGCGGCCGGCTTCGGCCAGGCGGTCGGCCACGATGGGGATGTAGGCCTCGGGGTTGGCTTCCTTGCGGCGCTTGCGGCCGGCGTAGCCGATGTCGAGACCGGCCAGGTCACCCATGCGGTAGATGCCCATGGCCAGGCCGAACTTCTGCAGCGCGTTGTCGATCTGCGAAGGCGAGGCGCCGGCGTTCAGCAGCTCGTTGGACGCCTGGCCGTAGCGGGCCACGATGCGGTTGCCGATGAAGCCGTCGCACACGCCCGAGACCACGGCGATCTTCTTGATCTTCTTGGCCAGTGCCATCGACGTGGCAAGTACGTCCTTGCCGGTCTTGGCGCCGCGCACCACTTCAAGCAGGCGCATCACGTTAGCCGGGCTGAAGAAATGCAGGCCCACCACGTCTTGCGGGCGCTTGGTGAACTGGGCGATCTGGTCGAGGTTGAGCGCCGAGGTGTTGGAAGCCAGGATCGCGCCGGGCTTGCACACTTCGTCAAGCGTCTTGAAGACCTTCTCTTTTACTTCCATGCTCTCGAACACGGCTTCGATGACGAGATCGACATCCTTGAAAGCGCTGTATTCGAGCGTGGGGGTCACGAGGGCCATGCGCTCGTCGAGCTGGGCTTGCGTCAGCTTGCCCTTGGCCATGGAGTTTTCGTAGTTCTTGCGGATGGTGGCCAGGCCCTTGTCGAGCGCTTCTTGCTTCATCTCGAGCAACGCAACGGGGATGCCCACGTTGATGAAGTTCATCGTGATGCCCACACCCATGGTGCCGGCGCCGATCATGCCGACCTTTTTCACGTCGCGCAGTTGGGTGTCTTCGGGGATGTCGCTGACCTTGGAGGCCGCACGCTCGGCGTTGAAGATGTGGCGCAGCGCACGCGACTCGGGCGTGGCCATCAGCTGCATGAACAGCTCGCGCTCGGCCTTCAGGCCCTGGTCGAAGGGCAGGCTGACCGAAGCAGCCACCGCTTCCACGCACTTCAGCGGCGCGGGGAAGTTCTTCGACATCGCGCCCACGGTGTTGCGGGCAAATTGCAGGAAGGCATCGGCGCCCGGTGCCTTCACCTTCAGGTCTCGCACCCGCTTGAGCGGCAGCTTGTCGGCTACGGCCTTCTCGGCGAAGGCCAGCGCTCCGGCCAGCAGGTCGCCTTCGATGATGGCGTCGAGCAGCGGTGTGCCTTCGAACTTCTTGGCCGGGGTGGGGGCGCCCGACACGATGATGTTGAGCGCGGCCTCCAGGCCGATCAGACGGGGCAGGCGCTGCGTGCCGCCGGCGCCGGGCAAGAGGCCCAGCTTTACTTCGGGCAGGCCGAGCTGCGCATCGGGCTTGGCCACGCGAAAGTGCGCGCCCATCGCGAGCTCCAGGCCACCGCCGAGTGCCATGCCGCCGATGGCGGCGATGACGGGCTTGCGCGAGTCTTCGAGCGCGCGGATCACCACGCCCAGGTTCGGGTCCGTGCCGGCCTTGGGGGTGCCGAATTCCTTCACGTCGGCGCCGCCCGAGAAAGCGCGGTCGCTGCCAATCAGCACGATGGCCGTCACCTTGTCGTCAGCGAGCGCCTTGTCGAGCCCGGCAACGATGCCGCTGCGCAGCGAGTAGCCCAGGCCGTTGACCGGCGGGTTGGCCAGCGTGACGACGGCAACCGAGCCGCGAAGGTCGTACTGGGTGGAAGTCGGTTGATTGCTCATGTGCGGAGGCTCCTGAAGGGCACTGGCGGGGACAGCGACTTGCGCAAACCGGACCTGTACAAGGCGTGTGGCAGTTCGATTTGGCGAGATGCGGATTAATGTTCTGCATTGCGGAACATTATTTTGCAAAGGCGATCATCCTAGCCACTGAGGCCAGGCTTGTAAACAAGGTGTTTCCCATGGATTGCCTTGTGACTTCACGGCTTGTCGCCCGTGTGACAGGCCGTTGGGACAGAATCACGCAACGTGCTTGGTGAAAGTTCCAATTTCCAATTCCACGTTTTGCGATGCAGAATATGCGTCCACATTCGTTCACGTGCGCCCGCAGGAGACACCATGAATCTCGACTACAGCCCCGAAGAGCAGAAATTCCGCGATGAAGTGCGCAGCTTCATCAACGCGAAGCTGCCAGCCGACATCCGCGACCGTGCCCACACCGGCCAGCGCGGCAGCCACGAAGACATCATTCGCTGGCAGAAGATCCTGTTCGAGAAGGGCTGGGGCGCATCGAGCTGGCCCGAAGAATTCGGCGGCACTGGCTGGAATGCCGTGCAGCGCCACATCTTCGACGACGAGTGCGCCGAAGCCGGCACGCCGATGCAGCTGCCCTTCGGGCTGAAGATGGTGGCGCCGGTGATCATGCGTTTCGGCAACGCTGCGCAAAAGGCCTACTACCTGCCACGCATCATCTCGGCGCAAGACTGGTGGTGCCAGGGTTATTCGGAGCCGGGTGCCGGCTCTGACCTCGCTTCGCTCAAGACCCGCGCCGTGAGCGGCACCGACGCCGAGGGCGAGCACTACATCGTCAACGGCCAGAAGACCTGGAACACCCTTGGCCAGTTTGCCGACTGGATCTTCTGCCTGGTGCGCACCAGCACCGAAGGCCGCCAGCAAGAAGGCATCAGCTTCTTGCTCATCAACA
>JACMKJ010000096.1 GCA_014380155.1 Rhizobacter sp.
CATCTAACCACCCGAATTTCAAGAGAGGCTTCTTTTCTGGTGCCGAGAGAGGGCTTCGATCCCCCGACGCACGCGCCTTCAACGCGCCGCTCTACCTGCTGAGCCATCTCGGCAAAAGGTTCTGGCGCCTCGTGCGGGATTCGAACCCGCGACTTCCGACTAGACAGGCCGGCACTCTTCCGCTGAGTTAACGAAGCAATGAATTCCATCCGGTCACGGGTTCCGGCGCCGCCCAATCATTGCGGTCGATTTCCACCCCTGAAGCGCGAGCTCCACAGGGGCTTCTGTTTCTGGTGTCGCGTGTGGGACTTGAACCCACGTAACCGGACTGAAATCCCGGTGTCCTTGCCAGCTAGACGAACGCGACGAGGTTCATGCGATGTCGGCAGTGCGCCACCCGTCAAGCCACGCCCAAGGATCTGGCTTTGCCAGTCCGATGGGTGGCGCCCCTTGGGGGCAGGAGCGAAGCGACTGGGGGCGAACCCCTTCCACTTCGGCTGTGCCCCAACGCGAGCATCCCGTCGGATGTGGTGTCTCGCTGCACGTGGCTCGGGCCCTTGAGTCGCGCACATCCCGCACTGCCAACACCATGTCACGCAGCGACGGAGTGAAAAGACACAGCCGAAGTGGAGCGGATGACGAGTCTCGAACTCGTGGCCCGATCACCCATGAAACATGGCGTGGTCGTGCTCTGCCCACTGAGCTACATCCGCAAAAGGTGCAAGACAAACCATCGGCCAGTACCGAGGTCGTCTTGCGGCAAGTTGTTAAAGAGCGTCCGCTGTCGCCAGCGGTGCGATCCATCGATCGCTGGCTTGCGCCGATGCGCAAGCCGGTTGAAGTGAGAATGAAAAAGGCCCGGATCCTTTCGGAATCCGGGCCTCTGCGAACAGAGCTGAAGGGTGCGCGCCTATGCGCAGCCCTCTCCCGGATGCATCTGGTCCTCGGCCCGATCAAGCGGATAGCTCATCGGCAGGCCCTGATGCAGTGCAGTCGTGCAACCGCCGAACGACTTCATTGCCGACTCGATCAACGACACAGGCACGAACGCGACCAGACCCGTGATGGGTCGGTTGCTAGTGACGATGTGCGCGGATTTCACGATGAAGCCTTTTGAGAAAAGTGGTGCCCGGATGAGCAGAGGAAGCGGACTGTAAAGAGTCTTTACGAAACCGTCAACCCTTTGTGACAATGGTGTTTGAACTCGTTGCATCGCACACACGCGCAGTGGCCAATCACCCAGCATGTGGAGCCAGATCAAGTCGGCGCGGCCGATCGGACTTTGCCCGGAACTGAGCACCTCGAAGAATCAACAACTTGGGTGGTATCACGCGCGGCAGCACCTGCCGACGTATTCCATCCCCAAAACGGCTCTCCCTAGAACGCAGATTGACCCGCTTTGCCGTTTGGCGGGAAGATGAAGCGATTCTCATGAAGCCAGCAAACCACCTCTCCATGGCGGGCGCATTGCCGGGCCAGCTGCAACGGCAGGCTGACGAGCTGCGAGGCACATTCGTGGGCAGTTCTCCTGCGTTCCGGGCCATGCTGGCCAACCTCTGCCGTGTGGCTGCGAATGACGCGCCGGTGTTGATCGAAGGCCAGACTGGTTCGGGCAAGGAACTGGCCGCACGCGCAATCCATTACGGTGGCACTCGTCGCGACGGCCCGTTTGTGCCGGTCAACTGCGGTGCGCTGCCCGACCACCTGCTGGAAGCCGAGCTCTTCGGCCACGAACGCGGCGCCTTCACTGACGCCAAGACCGCGCGGCGCGGCTTGGTGGCCGAAGCCAACGGCGGCACGCTGTTTCTGGATGAAGTCGACTCCCTCAGCCCCAAGGCTCAGGTCGCGCTGCTGCGCTTTTTGCAAGACCAGCACTATCGCCCGCTGGGGGGCACACGCGAGTTGCACACCAATGTGCGCATGATCGCGGCCACCAACCGGCCGCTGCAAGACGCGCCGCGCTTCCGTGCCGACCTGCTCTATCGGCTGAAGATCTTGTACCTGGAGTTGCCCTCGCTCAAAGATCGGCCGGGTGATGCGCAAGAGCTGGCGCAACACTTCGTCGGGGTCTTCAGCGCAAAGTACCACCTGTCGCCCAAGCGGTTCGATGAAAAAACCGTCGCCTGGATCGATCGTTACGACTGGCCAGGCAACGTGCGCGAACTCGAGAACTGGGTGCATCGTGAACTGCTGATGACCGAAGGCAGTGTCATCGCGGCGCATCCCGCGGCGCCGCAATCAAAGTGCGGCGCAACAGGCCCGCAGCAGATGGCCTGTTTTCACCAGGCCAAGGCCGAAGCGGTGCGCCTCTTCGAGCACGACTACGTGGTGACACTGTTGCGCCGCACCGGTGGCAACGTCACCCGCGCCGCGCAGATCGCTGGCAAGGAGCGCCGCGCTTTCGGCAAGCTGCTCAAGAAGCACGGCATCGACCGCGAGCTGCTCGCAGACTGAGCGTGTCGCGCTCGGCCTGGGCTGCTGTCGGCTTCTGGTTTCCCTTTCGTTTGCCTTTCAAGACCACGCGCTTGCGTGGCGTGCATCGTCGTGCGCGGCGCATGGCCAGGCGGGGGCAGGGCGACCCGCCGCGGGTCGAATTCGACCCACTCCCTTGGCGCCTGTATGAGCCGCGCCGTTGCTGGCTGAAGGCTTGCGCACCCCCACGTCCTGGGGTGGGTCAAACGGTGTGCGGCCGCATTCAACTGCCAGCGAACAAACCCAAGTGAATCAACAGCTTGCGTGCGGCACCCCGGCTGGCCCCGCGATTGCAAAGCATCACCACGTGATCTTCTGGTGAGGACACATGAATGCTGGTGACCAACGCGAGATTGAAGACATCGCCAACGCGATCGTGGGGCACCTGCACACCCACCCGCTGGCGACCGATTCGGCGCTCGGCGTGGCGCGATGGTGGCTTGGGCCGCTGTTCGACAGCGCCACGCTCGAGCAGGTCGAGCAGGCGCTCGAAGGGTTGGTGGCGAAGGGGGTCTTGCGGCGCCTGCGCCTCAGTGACGGAGGCGTTTTGTACTCGCAGGTCTTGCCCACGCAGCAGTAGTGAACTCACCGTGACGCTTGTTCATCGACCGATCCCAAGGAGCCCGCTATGCCTGTTGCCCTGACCTACCCCGGTGTCTATGTGGAAGAGGTGCCCAGCGGAGTGCGCAGCATCGCCGGGGTGGCCACCTCGGTCACCGCGTTCGTGGGTCGCGCGCTGCGCGGGCCGGTCGACGGCGATGCGGCCAGCCCGGTGCGCATCTTCGGGTTTGCCGACTACGAGCGTCAGTTTGGCGGGCTGTGGGCCGACAGCCCGATGTCGCATGCGGTCTACCACTACTTCCAGAACGGCGGCGGTGAAGCGCTGATCGTGCGCGTGCACAACGGCGCCGTGGCCGGCACCGACGGCGGTGTGTTCAGCGCCGCCAACCCGGGCAGCTGGGCGTCGCGGCTGCGCGTGCGCTTCGACACCGAGATCGACCCCGCCGTCGCGGCGGCCAACCCGCCCGACAGCCTGTTCAACCTGCGCGTCAAAGACCTCGCCACCGGTGTCACCGAGTCGCACCTCAACGTTTCGATAAACGCCGGTGCAGCGCGCTTCGTGAGCGATGTGCTGCGCCAATCGAGCGCGCTGCTGCGTGGCCCGGCCGCCTCGCTGGCCCTGCCCACACCGAGTGCCCCCCCGGCCGCAGGGGTGAGCGACCCGTTCGACGACCCCAGCGCCACGGCATTGGGCACCGATGCCGACGACGGTGCCGCCGTCACCGCCGCGCAGGTCTCCGCGCTCGGCCTGCGCGCCACCAAGCAAGGCGTCTACGCGCTCGACAAGGCCGACCTCTTCAACCTGCTGTGCATCCCGCCGTTCTCCGGCAGCACCGACGTCGACAAGACCAGCTGGGACTTGGCCGTCACCTACGCCCGCGAGCGGCGTGCCCTGGTGCTGGTCGACCCGCCCTTCCACACCAACGGCTGGGCCAGCGCGGCGCAGGTGACGGCCGCCGATGCCATCACCGACGTGGCAGCGCGCAACCCGAATGCCGCGCTCTTCTTCCCGCGCATCCGCGTGGCCAACCCGCTGAAGCAGAACCGCCCCGAGGCCTTTGCACCTTGTGGTGCCGTGGCTGGCGTGTTCGCACGAACCGACAGCGCGCGTGGTGTGTGGAAGGCGCCCGCCGGCCAGGAGGCCACGCTGAGCGGCGTGCTCGGGCTGGACGTGCGCCTCACCGACCCTGAGAACGGAACCATCAACCCGCTGGGCGTGAATTGCTTGCGCCACTTTCCGAACACCGGCCCCACCGTGTGGGGCTCGCGCACGCTGCATGGCGCCGATGCGCTGGCCAGCGAGTGGAAATACATCCCGGTGCGGCGCATGGCGCTGTTTCTCGAAGAGAGCCTTTTTCGCGGCACCCAGTGGGTGGTGTTCGAGCCCAACGACGAGCCACTGTGGGCGCAGATCCGCTTGAACATCGGCGCCTTCTTGCAAAACCTCTTCCGCCAGGGCGCGTTCCAGGGCAAGTCGCCGAAAGAGGCGTACTTCGTGCGTTGCGACAGCAGCACCACCACGCAGACCGACATCAACAACGGTGTCGTCAACATCGTCGTCGGCTTCGCGCCGCTGAAGCCGGCCGAGTTCGTGGTCATCAAGCTGCAGCAGATCGCGGGCGACATCCCGGTTTGAGTTGATTGCACTTCAAGGAGATCGGCATGGCCCAGTTTTCCGTCAACGCCCAGCGTTTCGACCCCTACAAGAACTTCAAATTTCGCGTCAAGTGGGATGGTCGCTATGTGGCCGGCCTGAGCAAGGTCTCGGCCCTCAAGCGCTCCACCGAAGTGGTCGAACACCGCGAGGGTGGTGACCCCTCCGTCTCGCGCAAGTCGCCGGGTCGCACCAAGTTCGAGGCCATCACGCTGGAGCGCGGTGTCACGCACGACACCGAGTTCGAGAAGTGGGCCAACAAGGTCTGGAACTACGGCTCGGGTCTCGGCGCCGAGGTGTCGCTCAAAGACTTCCGCAAAGACCTGATCATCGAGGTCTACAACGAGACCGGCCAGCTGGTGCTGGCCTACAAGGTCTACCGCTGCTGGGTCAGCGAGTTCCAGGCGCAGGCCGACCTGGATGCCAACGCCAACGCGGTGCTGATCCAGAACATCAAGCTCGAGAACGAAGGCTGGGAACGCGACTACGACGTCACCGAGCCCACCGAGCCCAGCTTCACCGAGCCGGCTTGATGCCCATGCCTGCGCGCCCGCTCCCGTTGAGCGACAACGAGTGCCTGGCGCTCGTCGAGCGAGGCACACCGCGCCACCCGCTTGATCGCGCGCTGCTGCTCGCCGCAGTGGCCGAGCCCGGCGTGGCCTGGGCCGACCGGTCGCTCGGCCTGCGCGATGCGTGTTTGATGCGCTTGCGCAGCGCCTGGTTCGGC
>JACMKJ010000097.1 GCA_014380155.1 Rhizobacter sp.
GAAACGCGCCCTTCTCTCTTCACGCAGCTCGGCCGGCACGGCGTCGGGCAGCTCGTTGGCCGTGGCGCCCTTCACCGGCGAATAGGCGAAACAACCCGCACGATCGATCTGCGCTTCGCGCATGAAGCCGAGCAGGTGATCGAACTCTTGCTCCGTCTCGCCCGGGAAACCGGCGATGAAGGTGCTGCGCACCACCAGCTCGGGGCAGATCTCGCGCCAGCGTTGCAGGCGGTCGAGGTTCTTTTCGCCGTTGGCCGGGCGCTTCATGCGCTTGAGCACGTCGGGGTGCGAGTGCTGGAAGGGCACGTCGAGGTACGGCAGGATCAAGCCCTGCGCCATCAGCGGCAACACCTCGTCGACGTGCGGGTACGGGTAGACGTAGTGCAGCCGAACCCAGGCGCCGTGCTGCGCGGCCAATCCCCCGAGCTGCTCGCAAAGGTCGAGCATGCGGGTTTTGACGGGTTTGCCGTCCCAGAAGCCGGTGCGGTATTTCACGTCGACACCGTAGGCGCTAGTGTCCTGGCTGATCACCAGCAGCTCTTTCACACCTGCTTCGAACAGGCGCTGCGCTTCGCTCAACACGTCGCCAATCGGGCGAGACACCAGATCGCCACGCATGCTGGGGATGATGCAGAAGCTGCAGCGGTGGTTGCAGCCTTCGCTGATCTTCAGGTAAGCGTAGTGGCGCGGCGTGAGCTTGATGCCTTGTGCGGGCACCAGGTCAACGAACGGGTCGTGCGGCTTGGGCACGTGCAGGTGAACGGCGTCCATCACCTCGTTGGTGGCGTGCGGGCCGGTCACGGCGAGCACGCTCGGGTGCATCTGGCGCACCAGATTGCCACCCGCCTCGCCTGCCTTGGCGCCCAGGCAACCGGTGACGATCACCTTGCCGTTCTCGGCCAGGGCTTCGCCGATGGTGTCCAGGCTTTCCTTGACGGCGTCGTCAATGAAACCGCAAGTGTTGACGATGACCAAGTCAGCACCGGCAAAGGTCTTGGAGGTGTCGTAGCCCTCAGCGCGCAGCTGCGTGAGGATGAGTTCGGAATCGGTCAGCGCCTTGGGGCAACCCAAGGAGACAAAACCGATCTTGGGGGCCGCAACGGCCAGTTTTTCTTGCGTCATCGGCGGATTTTCGCACCGAAGACCCGCGAACCATCAAGCAACGCCCGCGGAGCCGGCTTTGCCGGTCCGCCAGGCGGCGCCCCTCGGGGGCAGGAGCGAAGCGACTGGGGGGCTACCGTTTCGGTGCGGTGAAGCCGGGCATGCCGGGGAACAGGGTTTCGGCCTGCTTGGCCATCTGCTCCTGCATCTGGGTGAACATGGCCCTCGACTGCTCGAGGTAATTACCCATCATGTTCTGCACACCGGGTGCTTGCCCATTGAGAAATTGCGTCCACACCTCGGGGCTCATCACGTTCGGCTCCAGCAAGCCCTTGGACTGGTCGGTCAAGCGTTTCTGGATGTCGGTGAAGGTCTGCAGGTTCTTCTCAAGGTACGAGCCCATCATGCCCTGCATGGCGTGGCCATAGAAGCGAATGATCTGCGCCAGCATCTGTGACGAGAACATCGGCACGCCGCCAGACTCTTCTTCCAGAATGATCTGCAGAAGGATGCTGCGGGTGAGGTCGTCACTGGTCTTGGCGTCACGCACCACGAACTCTTGCCCCTCCAGCACCATCTTCTTGACGTCGGCCAGCGTGATGTAGCTGCTGGTCTGGGTGTCGTAGAGGCGGCGATTCGGGTACTTCTTCAGTACCCGCAGGCTGCTGCTGTCGGCGCTGCCGTCGTCGGAGGTCGAAGCGCGGCGGGTTTGTGCCATTCAGAAAGCTCCTGTTGAACCAAGTGTTCAGGTGTGCAAAAAAAGATTTTAGAAGCCAGCCACCTTAGGCTGCGGAGGGTTTTCCCGCGCGGGCCTTTACAGCCGGTCTGCTGAGCGCCACGAATGTCTTCTCATGCGCAGATCAGGCTTGCAGCGCCGCAGGCTCCAGTTTGCTCTCGGTTTCGACCTCGTCCAGCAAAGGCGCCGCAATCACGCAGTTGCGGCCGCTGCGCTTGGCCTCGTACATGGCCTCGTCGGCACGGCGCAGGATTTCGGCCACGGTGTCGTCCGTCGACGCGGCCGCGGCCACACCAAAACTGGCCGTCACGGTGAGCACATCCTTGTCCCACGCGAAGGGTGCGGCTTCAAGCTTGCTGCGCATGCGCTCGGCCATCAAGCGGGCCCCCTCCAGCCCGGTGTGCGGCAACAAGACGCAGAACTCCTCACCACCGAGGCGCGCCAGCGTGTCGCCTTCGCGGCAGGCCGAATCCATCGCGGTCACCACGTGCCGCAGGGCTTGGTCACCGGCTGCGTGGCCATATTTGTCGTTGAGCACCTTGAAACGATCGAGATCGAAGTAGACAAGCGAAAAAGGCTCGGCCCGTCGACGCCAGTCGGCCAGTTCGCGCCGCAGCAGCTTTTCCATTGCGCGGCGGTTCATCACGCCGGTGAGTGCGTCGCGAAGCGTCAGCTCGCGAATGAAGGCCATCTGCCGCGCACCGGCAAACCCGGCCACCGCGAAGTTGAGCATCAAGGCGATCGACAGTGCCGCCCACACCAGCACCACGTTGAACGGCGTGGGCAGCAAGCCGTCGCCGAAGGTGGCCCCGTTGAGGATGCCGCCAGAACCACGCAGCAGCTGCAACAGGCTCGCCAGTGCCATCGGCGCCGCCACGATGACCGAAGGGGTGACGCCGAATTCTTCGCGCAAACCGGTGTAGGTTGTCCAGGCCGAGCGCCCCAGAAGCCACGCCGCACCGGCGCAATAAAACGCCAGCCGAAGGACCGGCTGGCCGAGCAGATAAGCACACAGCACCCCGGTGAGCGTGAACCCGATGACCAGCGCATATTCTCGACGGGGCCACGACGCGCCGAGAAAGCGCAACAGCCCGGCGTGCAGCCAAGCAAAGCCCAGCACTTCGAGACTGTCGGCCGCCATGTACATCCACAGGTTAGGCCAAGGTCCACGGGTCACCGTGAGCAAGGAGCCCAGGCCAAACAGCACGTTAGCCCAAGCCCAGGCATAGCCCGCCTCGCGGTTGAAACCAAGCAGGCGAACACCGCACCAGATGGCCAGCGCAGAAAAGCCACAGACGCAGGTTGTGGCTTGCAGCAGGGTGGAGGTGTCGCTCATCGCGAGGTGAAGCGCTGACGCTTGAACGCTTTATGCCTCGTTCATGCGACCGGGGCAAGGACTAGTTGTGCGGAGATTCCGAGTCGCTCGCCGCGGGCATTTCGGGGTCGAAAGGCTGAACGCCGAGGCGGCTGGCGGTTTTTTCCAGATCGGCAGCGAGCTTGGCGACCTTCTTGCTGAGGCCCTGCCAGTTGCGGATGCACTCGTTGACCGGGTCCATCGGGTAGTAGGTCTTGTGGCCCTTTTCCTTGGCGGCGGAGAGCGCAAAACGCACCAGGTCATTGAGCTCGAAGGCGTAGTCGGCCATCAGCGTGTGCGTCTCGGCGACATGGGCGTCGATCAAGGCCTGGCGGTGCGGCGTCATTTCCATGGCCAATCTCTCCTGCACGATGGTTGCGAGGCAATGAAAAAGAGCCTGCCCCTTGCGGGACAGGCTCTTGTTCGCTGACGTGTGTTGGTGGGCGGTGAGAGGGTCGAACTCCCGACATCCTCCACGTCAAAGAGGCGCTCTACCACTGAGCTAACCGCCCGAAGCCAAAAAGTTTAGCACAGCCCCCAGTCGCTTCGCTCCTGCCCCCGAGGGGCGCCGCCTGGCGGCCCGGCAAAGCAGGTTCCGCGGGCGTTGCTTGAGGGATGCTTCTCTGCGCTCGCATCTGTCATTTCCGTCTTGCGCTGCGTACGCCGCTGATGCGGGACACCGCGCTCAACACCTGGCTGAGCTTGGCAGAGTCGGCGACTTCCACCGTGAACGTCATCCACGCCGTGCCGCCGCGCGCATCTTTCACGGTCTGGGTGTGCACGCCGGTCACGTTCATCTTGTCCTTGGCAAACACTTCCGAGATGTCGCGCAGCAAGCCTGAGCGGTCAGCGGCTTCGACCAGCACGTCAACCGGGTATAACGCCGGCTTGTCACCCCGCGGCGCGCCCCAGGCCACGCTGATCACCCGCTCGGGCGAGCGCGTCGCCATCTGGCGGAAGTTGCTGCAATCGCCACGGTGGATGGCAACCCCTTTGCCACGCGTCACGTAGCCGCCAATGACGTCGGGCGGCGCCGGCCGGCAGCAACGCGAGAGGCTGGTGAGCAGCGATTCGACACCCACCACCAGCACCCCGCCCTTGGGCGAGCCGGCCGAACTCGGGCGACGCAAGGCAATGATGTCGTCGGGCTGCACCGCCGGCTCGGCCGGGCGCAACAGCGTCTCTATGTTGCGCAGCGAAAACTCGTCCTTGCCGACCACCTCGAACAACGCATCCGCGCTGCGAAAACCCAGTCGCGCGGCCAGGTCGTCGAGCTTCATCGCCGTCTTGCCTTCGCGCTGCAGGAGCTTCTCGACCGCTTCACGGCCACGCGCAATCGTGTCTTGCTGTTGCAACGCGTTGAACCAGGCGCGCACCTTGGCCTTGGAGCGTGCGCTTTGCAAATAGCCCAGCTCGGGGTTGAGCCAGTCGAGCGAGGGGCCGCCTTCCTTGAGGGCCGTCACCTCCACCGTCTGCCCGCTTTGCAGCCGGGTATTGAGCGGCACCATGGCGCCGTCGACCTTGGCGCCGCGGCAGCGGTGGCCGAGCGTCGTGTGCACCGTGTAGGCAAAGTCGATCGGCGTGGCGCCGGCCGGCAGCTCGATCACCGCAGCCTGGGGCGTGAAGACATAGATGCGGTCGTCGAACACGGCATCGTTGGTCGCCGCCGCGTCATCGGACTCGGCGAAATCACGCTCCCACGCCAGCAACTGCCGCAACACCGCCTTGCGGGCTTCGGCCACCTGCGCGTCAAAGTCACCCGACGCGCTGACCCCCGCATAGCCCTTGGCGCCGGCCTCCTTGTAGGCCCAGTGTGCTGCCACGCCGTGCTCGGCGTGTTCGTGCATGGCGCGGGTGCGGATCTGCACCTCGACCGGCCGCTCCTGCGCGTCGAGCACCACGGTGTGGAGCGACTGGTAGCCGTTGCCCTTGGGCCGCGCGATGTAGTCGTCGAACTCCCCCGGCACCGGACGCCACAGCTCGTGCACGCGGCTCAGTACGGCGTAGCACTCGGGCACGTCAGAGACGATCACCCGCACCGCGCGCACGTCGAACACGTGGGCGATGTCGATGCCTTTGCCACGCATCTTTTTCCAGATGCTGTATAGGTGCTTGGGCCGGCCCTGCACTTCGGCGCGCAGGCCGTTGCGCGCCAGGTCGTCACTCAGTGCTTGCCGAAACGCCTCCACGCCCTGCTCTCGCCCGACGCGTTTTTCGTCGAGCAAATGCGCCACGGTCTTGTACTGCTCGGGCTCGAGGAAGCGAAACGCGAGGTCTTCCATCTCCCACTTGATCTGCCAGATGCCCAGACGGTTGGCCAGCGGCGCAAACACCTGCATCGACTCGCGCGCCAGCAGCGCCGGACACGGCTGTTTGCTCAAGGCGAAGTGGCGCAGCGTCTGCAGGCGAGAGGCCAGGCGCAGCAGCACCACCCGCAGGTCGCGCGAGAAGGCGAGCAGCATCTTGCGCACCCGCTCGGTCTGCTCGGCGCGCTTCTCGTCTTGCACCTGCGCTTCTCGCGCGGCGCGTTGGATCTGCACCAGCTTGCGTGTGTGCATCACCAAGCCGGCGTAAGCGGGGCCAAAGGCTTTGCTCACCACCTCGTCGGGTTTGCTGAGGAAATCACCCGCGTAAACCAGGTACGCCGCCGCACCCATCGACGGCGCGGCGCCAATGCCGAGCAGGATGTTGGCCACACCTTCGGCGTGGGAGAGCGCGTCTTCGCCGGTGTCGAGCACCTGGCCCGTGAGCAGCGGCTCGGCGAAGGCCCGCGCGCGCGCCAGTTGTGAAGCCTCGGCTTCGCGCGACTCTTCGGGGGCCACATCGGCCAGTTGAACGATGGCGGCAGCCGCGGCGCGGCTGTCCTGCGGGCCGGTCTTCATGCGCGCAGCAAAAACTCCCGCACCACGGCGATCTGGTCAGGGGAGGTGAGCATGGGGGCGTGGCCGACGCCGGTGAACTGCTGAAGCTCGGCCTTGGCGCCGCGCTGGGTCATGGCCTGGGCGGTCTCGGGCTTGAGCAGGTCGGAGTCGGCACCGCGCAGCAGCAGCGTGGGGCAACGCAGGCTGTCGTACATGGCCCACATCATGGATTCACCGGCCTTCGCGGCTTCGGGTGTCATGGCGCGAAAGGGCAAGGCGATCTGCAGGTCGTAATGCGGCACGAATCCATCACCATCAGGCGTGAGCTGCGGACGCGTCAGCGCCAGCCATTGTTCGCGGGTGTGCGGGCCGAAACCTTGCGAGATGGACCACAGCGCGTCGGCCGCTTCGTCCAGCGTTTTCCAGCGCACCGGCATGCCGAGATACGTGCCGATGCGCGCCAGCGCCGAAGGCTCGATCACCGGGCCCACGTCGTTGAGCACCAGGCGCTGCACCGGCGAGCCTTTGAGCGCCGCGGCCACCAGGCCGATCAAGCCGCCCATCGAGGTGCCGACCCAGTGCAATGTGCTGGCGTTGAGCCGCGCCAGCAGCGTCACCATGTCGGCCGCATAAGACGGAATCTGATACCCGTTTGGGTCGGCCAACCGGTCGGACTGGCCTCGGCCCACCACGTCAGGGCAGACCACGCGGTACTCGCCTTGCATCGCCTGGGCCAAAGCGTCGAAATCGCGACCCTGACGCGACAAGCCATGCACACACACCAGCACGCGCGGGTTGGCTGGGTCGCCCCACTCCCAGTAGGCCATGCGATGCAGGCCTTGGGTGTCAAGGCATTGCACATGGTTCAGGCGTGGTTCGTGCATTGGCAACTTTCGCTTTGATAATGCACTGTATCAATCTGGAGGTTCGACCATGCTGAAAGGGAAAACTGCGCTCGTCACGGGCTCCACCAGTGGCATTGGCCTGGGTGTGGCGCTGTGCCTGGCCCGCCAGGGAGCCAATGTCGTGCTCAATGGGTTTGGCGACTACGAACCGGCGCGTGCCGAAGTGGCGGCGCTGGGCGTGACGGCCGGCTACCACGGGGCCGACATGAGCAAGCCGGCCGAGATCGAGGCCATGATGGCCTACGCCGAGAAAGAGTTCGGCGGCGTCGACATCCTGGTCAACAACGCCGGCATCCAGCACGTGGCCAATGTCGAAGATTTCCC
>JACMKJ010000098.1 GCA_014380155.1 Rhizobacter sp.
CATCATGGTGACCGGGTTCATCATCTTCCTCGCGGGCCTGCCCATCAGCGTCTATGCGGCCCGCTACGGGGTGGACATGGACCTGCTCACCCGTGGCGCGGGCTTTGGCTACATCGGCTCGACCATCACCTCGCTCATCTACGCGAGCTTCACCTTCATCTTCTTCGCGCTCGAAGCGGCGGTGATGGCCTATGCGCTGGAGCTGGCCTTCGACATCCCGCCTGCGTGGGGCTACCTGATCTGCGCGCTGGTCGTGATCCCGCTGGTGACGCACGGGGTCACTGCCATCAGCCGCCTGCAGGTGTGGACGCAGCCGCTGTGGCTGGTGATGCTGGTCGTGCCCTACATCTTTGTCTTTCACCACAACCCCGATGTGTTGAGCCAACTCGCGAACTACGGTGGAGGTGATGTAGCAAGAGAGGGGCAAGGTTCGAAGTTCAATGTGTACTTGTTCGGCGCCGCGATGACCGTGGGCATCGCGCTCATCACGCAGATGGGCGAGCAGGTCGACTACCTGCGCTTCATGCCCGAGAAGACCGCGGCGACGCGCAAACGCTGGTGGGCCGGCGTGCTGATCGGCGGGCCGGGCTGGGTGATCCTGGGGGTCATCAAGATGCTCGGCGGGGCCTTGCTGGCCTACCTCGCCATCAGCCACTCGGTGCCGCTCGACCGGGCGGTCGACCCCAACCAGATGTACCTCGCGGCCTACGAATACGTGTTCGCGCGGCCGGGCTGGGCGGTGGCCGCGGTGTGCCTCTTCGTCGTGATCTCGCAGCTCAAGATCAACGTGACCAACGCCTACGCGGGCTCGCTCGCGTGGAGCAACTTCTTCGCGCGCCTCACGCACAGCCACCCGGGGCGTGTGGTGTGGGTGGTGTTCAACACCATGATCGCGCTGATGCTGATGGAGCTCGACGTCTTCAAGGCGCTGGGCGGCGTACTCGGGCTCTACTCCAACATCGCGATCTCGTGGCTGATGGCGGTGGTGGCCGATCTCGTGATCAACAAGCCGCTCGGGCTCTCGCCACCCGGCATCGAGTTCAAGCGCGCGCACCTGTACGACATCAACCCGGTGGGTGTGGGTGCGATGGTGGCGGCCTCGGTGCTGTCGGTCACGGCCTACCTCGGTGTGTTCGGGCCTTTGGCGGAAGCGTTCTCGGCCTTGATCGCGCTGGTGACGGCCATGGTCGTTTCTCCGCTCATTGCCTGGGCCACGAAAGGCAAGTACTACATCGCGCGCCAATCTCCGCCGAGATCCGGGCTGTTCACCGGCCTGCAAAGCTGCGTCATCTGCGAGCGCGAGTACGAGGGTGACGACCTCGCGCATTGCCCCGCCTACCTCGGCAACATCTGCTCGCTGTGCTGCTCGCTCGACGCCCGCTGCAACGACCTGTGCAAACCCGAGGGGCGTTTGTCGGCGCAGTGGGCCGGAGCACTGCGCACGCTGCTGCCCAAACGCGCGTGGCCGTACATCGACACCGGTCTCGGCCACTACCTGCTGCTGATGGCCATCGTGGTGCCCGTACTGGCCGGTTTGTTCGGCCTGCTGTACCACCAGGAGCTGCGCGCGATGGGCGAACATGCGCTGACCTTCGGGCCCACGCTGCGCCTCGGTTTCATCAAGGCCTTTGCGGCCTTGCTGCTGGTGAGCGGTGTGGTGGCCTGGTGGCTCGTGCTCACGCAAAAGAGCCGCCAGGTGGCGCAGGAAGAGTCGAACCGGCAGACGCAGGCGGTGCACGAGCAGACGCTCGCGCTGCGCCGCGAGATCGACTCGCACCGCCAGACCGACCTGCAATTGCAAGACGCCAAACGCAGCGCCGAGCTCGCCAACCAGGCCAAGAGCCGCTACATCACGACCGTGAGCCACGAGCTGCGCACGCCGCTCAACAGCATCCTCGGCTACGCGCAGCTGCTCGAAGAAGACGCATCCATCCCGGCGCACCGCAGGCAGGCGGTGAGTGTGATCCGCCGGGGTGGCGACCACCTGCTCTCGCTGATCGAAGGCACGCTCGACATTGCCCGCATCGAAGGCGGCAAGCTGCGCCTGGAGCCCAAGCCGCTGCGCTTTCGCGACTGTGTGCAGCAGATCGTGCGCATGTTCGAGCTGCAGGCGGCTGGCAAGGGGATCGAGTTTCGTGCCGAGCTGGCCGATCTGTTGCCCGAGGTGGTGCGCGCTGACGAGAAGCGGCTGCAGCAGATCCTCATCAACGTGCTGGGCAACGCGGTCAAGTTCACGCACACGGGCAGGGTGGTGTTTCGTTTGCGCTATGCACGCGAGATGGCGCTGTTCGAGATCGAAGACACCGGCCCCGGCATCGCGGCCGACGAGATCGAGCACATCTTCGAGCCCTTCGCGCGCGGCTCCGAGGCGACCAGCGGTGGCACGGGACTGGGCCTCACCATCGGCAAGATGCTCACCGACCTGATGGGTGGCGAGATGACGGTGAGCAGCACTGTGGGCGTGGGCACAGTGTTTCGCATTCGCCTCTTCTTGCCCGAAGCGCGCGGCGCGGTGGCGGCGCTCGAGGTGCCACGCGCCAGCCGCATCGGCTACCGCGGCGACCGCCGCCGAATCCTGATCGTCGACAACGAAGAGGTCGACCGTTCGCTGCTGGTGACGGTGCTGCAGCCGCTGGGCTTCGAGCTGAAACAAGCCGCCTCGGGCCACGAGTGCCTGGAGGTGATCCGTGCCTTTGCGCCACACGCCATCCTGATGGACCTGGCCATGCCGGGCATCGACGGCTGGGCCACCATCCGCGCGATCCGCTCACAGCAAATGAGCAGCGCACCGATCGCCATCGTCTCCGGCAACGCCTTCGACAAAGACCTGGAAAACGACGTCGGCATCACCCCCAAAGACTTTGTGCTCAAGCCGGTGCGTGTCAACGATCTGCTCGACTGGCTGGGCTCGCGCCTCGCCCTCGAATGGCTGGAGGTGCCGCGCGAGAGCGCCACCACCAGCGCGCCGCCCGCACCGGCGAGCTGGGTGCTGCCTCGTGAAAGCCAGCTCCAGGCGCTGGATGAACTGATCAGCCTCGGCTACTTCCGTGGCATCGTGAAGAAGCTCGATGAGATCGAAGGCGAAAATCCCGCCCACGCCAGCTTCGTGGACCACCTGCGTGGCCTGGCGCGCAACTTCCAACTCGACGCGATGAGCGGCCTCGTGCGCCGTGCGCTCCATGACCAACCCACGCTCTGACAACGCCCCTGCGGGTGACAAGCTGCCCGATCGCACCATGAGCGACGTCGTGCTGATCGTCGACGACGTGCCCGACAACCTGTCGCTCCTGCACGACGCGCTCGATGAAGCGGGCTACACCGTGCTGGTGGCCACCAACGGTGAGAGTGCCCTGCAACGCGCTGCCCAAACTCTGCCCGACGTGGTGCTGCTCGATGCCGTGATGCCGGGCATGGACGGCTTCGAGGTGGCGCGCCGCCTGAAGGCGCAGGCCGATACAGCGCACATCCCGATCATCTTCATGACCGGCTTGACCGACACCGAGCACGTGGTGGCGGCGTTTGCCGCAGGCGGTGTCGACTACGTCACCAAGCCGATCCGGCCGCAGGAGGTGCTGGCCCGCATGTCGGTGCACATGCAAAGCGCGCGGCAGGCACGGCAGGCGCGCAACGCGCTCGACGCGTTTGGCCACGCGACCATGGCGGTGCACCTGAGCAACGATTTGGGTGCGGGCAAGGCCGTGTGGCAAACCGCGCTCGCGCGTCAGCTGATGCACAGCTACTTCGCCGTCGCGCCCGGGCAGGTGCCCGAAGAGCTGCTCGTGTGGTTGCGCGAGCAGTCGGCTCTGGCGGCTGAGGGCCGTGAGCTCAAACCACTCACGGTCACACGAGAGCCGAAACAGCTCGTATTCTCTTTGCAGGAGCGCACCAGCGACGACGATTGGCTGATGGTGATGCGCGAGGTGTCCGACGCCGCGGTGGTCGACGCCGTGCTGCAGGCCTTCAAGCTCACCATGCGCGAGGCCGAGGTTTTGTACTGGGTGGTCAAGGGCAAGACCAACCGCGACATCGGCGACATCCTGGGCAGCAGCCCTGCCACAGTCAAAAAACACCTGGAGCATGTGTTTGCCAAGCTCGGCGTCGAAACACGCAACGCAGCCGCGTCGCTCGCGATGAAGAAGGTGCGGCTGCTGGCCTCCTGAGGCCGCTCGTGCATAAGATCGGGCTATTTCCGGCCTCATGAAAACCCTCTACCAAGCTGCCAGCGCCGTCGAAGCCCACATGCTTCGTGACCTGCTCAAGCGCGAAGGCATCGTTGCCCACATCCTTGGCGAGCACCTGCAGGGCGCGCTGGGCGAGCTGCCGGCGGCGGGGCTGATTCGCCTGGTGGTCGAAGAGCCTGACTTCGACCGCGCCCGCGTGCTGGTCGACCAGTGGGATGCCGAACAACCTTCGCACACCCCCGCGCTGCCTCCACCGACACGGTCCAGGTCGTTCCTGGTGTTTCTGATGGGTCTGGCGCTGGGTGTGGTCGGTACGGCCGCTTTCTTCCGCTCGGCCGTCACCGTCGAAGGGGTTGACTACAACCGCGATGGCCTGCTCGACGAAAAATGGGTCTACGCCCCCGGCGGCAGCCTGTTGCGCAGCGAGGCCGATCGCAACCTCGATGGCAAGCCCGACTACCTGGCCTACTTCGACCGCCGAGGCCTGCTCGACACCGCCGAGGCCGACGACGACTTCAACGGCCAGTTCGAGACGCAGATCCGCTTTCGCTTCGGCAGCGTCGAGAGCCAGGTCGCCGACACCGATGGCGACGGCTTCCGCGACCTTCGATACAACTTCAGCAACGGCGTGCTGTCCTCCACCGAGTCGCTGAACCCGTCGACCGGCTTGCCCCTGCGCACTGAGCATTTCAAGCTGGGCAAGCTGCTGCACGCAGACGTTGACACCGACAAAGACGGCGTGCTGGACACCCGCATCACCTACACGCCGCTGGGCGAGGTGGCCGCGAGAACGGCGATGACGAGGTAGCTCGGGCGGTGTGGTTGTAGCCCTGCTTTGGGGGCTGTCGGCCCCTGCTTGGCCATGATGCAATCACGGCCATGAAAGACGAGGTTCAGACCATCCGCCAGCGACTGCAAGACCTGCACGAGTCTCACGTCACCGGTTTTGCAGACGACGCTCAATACGCACAAGCGCGGGCACTGCTGGAGCGCAAGCTGGTTGACGCGGTGATGCGGGGCGCGCCCACGCCTCCCGCCATCGCCGAGGTCGCCCCCGCCTCGGCTGTGGCAGAGCCGCCACCACCAGCAGCTCGCATTCAATGGCTGCCATGGTTGGCCGCTGCGGCGGCGGCACACGTGCTGGTGGGGCTGGCGTACTGGTGGTCGGCCTCTGGCAGTTCGTCTGCGAGCTCAGTGGCCAGCAGCAAAGCGCCGTCAGTCGCTGCCGCGGCCGCACAGGCACCAGAGACCCTGGCCTCGGCTGCGGCCGTGATCGACAACGCACCGTTGTTGACACCTGCCGCCGTGGTGACTGGTACCAGCATCACCGGTACCGTCTACCTGACACCGGCACTGGCTCTCAAGGCGCGCGCCAGCGACACCGTCTTCGTCTTTGCCCGCGCGGTGGACGGCCCACCCATGCCGCTGGCCGTGATCCGCAAACAGGTCAAAGACCTGCCCCTGCAATTCACGCTCGACGACAGCATGGCCATGTGGCCCGCAGCCAAGGTGTCGGCCTACCCCCGCGTGGTGGTGACGGCGCGGGTCAGCAAGAGCGGCGAGGGCCAGGCCCGCCCCGGCGACCTGCAGGGCGAGTCGCCGGTGGTCGCAGCCGGTGTGGCCGGCCTGCGGATCGAGATCGGCACCGTGGTCGAGAAATAGACCCGAGGTGCCGGCCGATCACCTCGGCGACAACACGAAGTCGCCCGCCTCGTGGCCGGCAAAGCCGATGGGTGCGTATTGCGGCTGCTGCGCAATCTTCAAGCGCCTGCCCAGGTGAGCGAAACGGGCCGACACCGCGTTGTGCAGCTCTTGCGCTGCCACCGGCGATTTCACCTGCGCCAGCACGTCGAGCAGGCTGCGCGCAAACAGCGAGTGCTGCACGCTGCCCCCGTCGACCACCGGCTCCAGGCCGCCCGAGGTCATGGCGACACGCGCGCGCTGCTTGCTCAGTTGTTTGAGCGGGTTGATGCGTTGTTCCAGTGTCAGCGCCTGGTCAATGGCAGGCACCAGCGAACGGGTCAGCGTGCCCGAGTAGCACGAGTCGGCGATCACCAACACGTGGCGCGCCGTCATGGCCGAGAGCTGGTCGGTCACGTCGATCACCGACACCCACTGCGCAATGTCTTTTTCGTCGCCGTCCACAGGGATCCAGTAGCCGCGTGCCGTGACCGGGTCCATCTGGCCATGGCCGGCGTAATAGACCACCACCTGGTCTTGCGGCCCCACCTGCTGGCGCAGGCGGCTGAGCGCGGCCAGCAGCTGCTGGCGGTTGACGTCTTGCAGCAGCGTCACGTCAAAACCGAAGCGCTGCTTCAACACGCCCGCCACGGCCTGGGCGTCGGAGCGCGGGGTGTCGAGCGGGGTCCAGTGTTTGTATTGCTGGTTGGCAATGACGAGCGCAAAACGTTTGCCGGGCAAGAGCGGTGCTGAAGGTGCAGCGCCGGCAGCGGGTGGCGCCAGATCGAGCGCCGCGGTGACCGCTGGTGACGCACCAAGAGCTGCTGTGGCGCTCTGCGGCGCGGAGCGTTGCACCAGCGTCAACTCGGCCTGTGCCTGGGCGCCCACGTCGTCTTCGGCCTGCACCAGCAGCGTGGTGCGATCGCTGCCCACCGTCACCGGGATGCTGAGCAAGCCTTGTGCATCGGGCCGTTGAGGTTGGCCATTGACACGCACCGACTTCAGGCCGGCAGTGCCTGCCACACGCACCACCACGTCGAGCGGGCCGGCCGGGCTTTCGATCACCACCGGGCCACCGACCACGCGTGGCACGGGTGTGGCGCCGAGGGGCGACACGATGTCCACGCGCAAGCGCTCGGCGCGCTGGATCGACAGACCCGCCACCAGGCCGCCGGTCACCTTGTTGACAAGGTCGTTGACCCGGCTGAGCGTGTCGAGCGACGACACGCCCTTGGCCGCGGCCAGCAAGGCCGACTGCTCCAGAAAGCCCGCGAGGCCCATCAGTGCGCGTGCGTCGCCTTGTGCTGCAGCCTTTTCGTACCACGACTTGGCCATCGCGCGCTCACCGCGCTGGTCGAACAACTCGGCCACCGTGGTCTGTGCTTCGGGGATGCCTTCGGAGGCCATGGGCAACCACATCTTCACCGCGGCGCTGTGGTCTTGCAGCTGCACGTATTCGCCACCACCGGCCTGGCATTGCGCCGGTGTGAGGCGGGTGGCGCGCCGTGGCGTGACGCTGGTGCTGAAGGCGCCCAGTCGGCGTACCTGGCCCGGCAGCAGGCAATGAACCAGACCGTCTGACACCGACTCCGTGGCGGGCGTGTCGGCCGCCGCAGCGCCGGGGCCCCAGATCAGACCGAGGCACCCCAGCGCGCCCGCGACCGCATGGCGGCACAGCCGCCGCATTCCCTTGTGTTCCATGCTCGATCAGCCGGCGCGAAACTGAACGCGGCGGTTCGAGGCGCTGTAGGGGTTGGATTTGTCGAGCAGCTTGTGCGGGCCTTTGCCTTCGACCGTGAGCAGTGTCACCGGCAACTTCTTCACACCCGTGAGGTAAGCGCGCACCGAGGCAGCTCGGCGGTAGGAGAGCTTCTCGTTGTAGTCGAGGCTGCCTTTGGCATCGGTGTGGCCTTCGACCACCACCTTGATCGTGCCTTCGGTCAGGCGAATGCCTTCTGCAATGACGTCGAGCTGCTCCCTGGCCTTGGGCGACAGCGTGGCCGAATCAAACTCGAAGTGAACCGGCACCGACACGGCGCTCGCTTCGCTGACCGACTTGGTGGGCGTCTGCTCGAGCAGTGCAAACGGCGAACGGCCGTTCTGGTTGGGCATGCCGCGCAACTTGGTGTTTTCGCTCGCACCGCGCGAAAGGATGTCGGCAACGTCTTGGGCCGAGGGTGTTTGCCCCGGTTCGTAAACCATCACGGTCTGAGCCTGCGCGATCGGCGCAGCAAGCGCGAGCGTGAAAGCGGCGGTGCAAACAGCGCGTGCGCGCAGTGATGTGTTTTGTTTTTTCATGGGGCTCCCTGAAGCGTGAACGGAAAACAAAAATTTTCCCATGGCGCACTCGCCGCCTTGCCCCCGCATGAGAGGGATGCCGATGAACAAGGTTGCAACAAAGAGAAACGTTGTGGCACGTCCACCCGCAAAGGGGATTCCTTTGCGCGCTTTGCATCTGGATCATCGCCAGCTTTGCTCTTTGATCCTCACGGGTTGCATCGCCCGTCCCTGTCTTGAATCGCTTCCAGAAAAATGAAAACACATTCGCTCAACCAACTTTCGCCACTGGCCCTCTTGCCCTGCCTGCTGTCCATCACCCCCGATGCATCGGCAGCGATCGTTTGCAGCCCCTCGGCCATGCCGAGCGCCGACATCGTGTCTCTGCGCGGCAACTGCATCGACAACATCACCAACCTGCAGCTCAGCAGCGGCACCGAGATCTGGCGTGTCACGTCGCCGGCTGGCGACCAGTCGGTGGGTACGCGGCCAGTTGCTGGCGGCCCTCTCGAGGTGGTGGCGCCCACGCTCGCGGGTGACCACACCTACTACATCACCCACATCAACGACGGCTATGGCGGCTCCGTCAGCCTCGGTGGGGAAGGCGGCTACCCGCAGGTGACAGTGACGATCGACGGCGCCGCGTGCGATGTGCCTGCTTCCAGCGATGCAGGCCGTGCTCACATCGCTTCTCGCCGCCGCACGCCTCACGCCCCGGGATGCGACGGGGTCGACCCCACACTGAGCCAGGTGGCCAGCGCGCTCACCAACTTGCAGACCGATCACATGCGCCGCCTCCTGAGCCAGGCCGCTGCGCGCTTGCGCCTGCTGCGCGCCGGGCGCACCGGCCCACGCTTCGATGTGCAAGGTGTGCCCCTGCCTACGGCGCCAGAGGGCGAGGCCGAGTCGGGCCGCAACAACCGCCTCGGCTTCTACGTCAGTGGCCTGGGTGATTACCTGCGCCAGGCTGCGGCCGCAGGGCAGTCTGAACTGACCTCGCGCACCGACATGCTGTCGATCGGCGCCGATTACCGGCTCAACGACGACTGGGCCTTGGGTGGCAACGTGGGCGCGTCTCGCTCGCGTGTCAGCTTTGCAGGCTCGGCCAGCCGGCAGCGCAGCCGAGGCGACCAGGCCACGGCCTACGCCAGCTGGAGCCCAACGCAGACCACCTACCTCAGCACCACGCTGAGCCATGAGGCGAATCGATTCGACCTGACGCGCGACGACGGAACCGGTGTGCTTTCGTACGGCTCACCGCGCGGCCGTGGCTGGGGCTTGAGTGTCTCGGGCGGGCGCGACTTTGTCAGCGGCGCTTGGTCCATCGGCCCCTATGTCAGGTGGGACCACGTCATCTCGCGCATCGACGCGTTCGATGAAACCGGCAGCGACTCGGCCCTGTCGCTGAGCGCGCACCGCATTCGCTCGAACACCTTGAACGTGGGCGCACAAACCCAGCTCAGCATCCCGGTGTCATGGGGCCTCGTGTTGCCCCATGTGCGTGTTGAGCTGACGCGCCGCAAAGACAGCACGCAGCAGCAGGCCAACGCCACCTTGCTCATCGACAACACGCCGGTGTTCGAGTCGGCGGACGGTGAAATCGACCGCAACTATGGCGCGGTGGCCCTGGGCGTGGCCGGCGTCAACCAGGGCGGTGCGAGTTGGTTTGCCGACTGGGAGTCGACGGTGGCGCAACAGGGTTATCGCGCACGGCGCATCGTGCTCGGTTTGCGCTTCGAGCTCTGAGGCCGGGGAGGCGAGCGCATGGCGCACATCCTGTTGGCGTGGGAGCTGGGAGCAAACCTGGGGCATGCGACGCGGCTGCGTTCCATCGCCCTGGCGCTCAAAGCACGTGGCCACCGGGTGAGCTTTGCCTTGCGAGACGTGGTGAGCACGCGCCGCCTGTTGGGCTCGGAGCTCGGCCCCACATTGCAAGCGCCACTGCGGCTCGACGCCGCGCCACGCGCCGCATGGACTCTGGCCGATGTGTTGCTCACCTGTGGCTATGACACGCCGCAGTCGCTGAGCGGCCTGGCCGCTGCCTGGCAGCAGTTGATCGAGCTCACCGGCTGCGATCTGGTGCTGGCCGACCACGCACCGACCGCGCTGTTGGCGGCACGGCTGGCCGGGCGGCCCGCGTTGCATGTGGGTCATGGTTTCAGCATTCCGCCGCGCCAATCGCCGCTGCCCGTGTTTCGCGACTGGGCCGCCGTGTCACCCACTCACGCAGCCGAATCCGACGCGCAGGTGCTGGCCCACGTCAGCGGCGTGCTGCGGGCGCAAGGCCGGCCCGCTCTGCCACAGTTGTGCGACCTCTTCTACCCAGAGCAGACGTGGCTGTGCACCTGGCCCGAGCTGGATCACTGCGCGGGCGCGGGCCGTGCGGCAGCCGACTACCGGGGCCCCGACTGCGAGTTTCAACCGGGCGCCGCGCCGCACTGGCCCTCCACGCCGGGGCCACGTGTGTTCGCCTATCTGCGCGCCTCGCATCCCGACCATGCCGAGGTGTTGCGTGCGTTGCATGTTCGCGGCCTGCCCACCGTGTGCTTCTTTCCGGACCGTGCGCAGTCGAAAGCGGCCGCCTTCGGATCGCCGCACATCCACTACAGCGAGCAGCCGCTCGATCTGCGGCAGGCGATGGCCGAATCCGCACTGGTGGTATGCCACGCCGGCCAGGCGACCGTGGCGCAGGCACTGCGCGCCGGCGTGCCCTGCCTGCTGTTGCCCACGCAGTCGGAGCAATTCCTGCTGGCACGCCAGGCCGAGCGTTGTGGCGCGGCCATCAATGTGGCCTCGCGCGCGCAACCTGTCGACTACGGCGCGCTGCTTGCCGAACTCAGCACGCCGAATGGCCGGCACACGCTGGCCGCGCGCGCCATGGCGCAGAAGTACGGCGGCTTCGACCCGGCGGGGTTGATGGCGCAAATCGCCGCGGCGGCCGAGGCCCTGACTCGCCGCGAGTGACCCTGTGGCCTCTACGCCTTCTGGCGTATTGGCCGAACCGGAGGGGCTGCGTAACCTGCATCCGTTCGCCTCAACAGGGGCGACAGACTGTCAAAAACACCCCAGGAGCGTTCGTTCATGAAAAACACCCGTCGCACTTTTGCGAAGTCTCTCAGCGCCGTGGCGCTGGGCGTGGCCGCCATCGGCCTGCCCGTGTTCGCCCAGGCGCAGACCATCAAGGTTGGCGTTCTGCATTCGCTGTCGGGCACGATGGCGATTTCGGAAACCGTGTTGAAAGACGTGGCGCTGATGACCATTGACGAGATCAACGCCAAGGGTGGCGTGCTCGGCAAGAAGCTCGAACCCGTGGTCGTCGATCCGGCTTCCAACTGGCCGCTGTTCGCTGAAAAGGCCAAGCAGCTGATCTCGCAAGACAAGGTGGCCGTGATGTTCGGCTGCTGGACCAGCGTGTCGCGCAAGTCGGTGCTGCCGGTGGTTGAAGAACTCAACGGCCTGCTGTTCTACCCGGTGCAATACGAAGGCGAAGAGCTCAGCAAGAACGTGTTCTACACCGGTGCTGCGCCCAACCAGCAAGCCATTCCCGCGGTTGAATACCTGATGAGCAAGGCCGGTGGCGGCGCCAAGCGCTTCGTGCTGCTGGGCACCGACTACGTGTACCCGCGCACCACCAACAAGATCCTGCGCGCCTTCCTGAAGAGCAAGGGCGTGGCCGACAAAGACATCGACGAGAAGTACACACCCTTCGGTCACAGCGACTATCAAACCATCGTTGCCGACGTGAAGAAGTTTTCTGCCGGTGGCAAGACGGCTGTCATCTCCACCATCAACGGCGACTCGAACGTGCCTTTCTACAAGGAACTGGGCAACCAGGGCCTGAAGGCGACCGACGTGCCGGTGGTGGCTTTCTCGGTGGGTGAAGAAGAGCTGCGCGGTGTCGACACCAAGCCGCTGGTGGGCCACCTGGCCGCCTGGAACTACTTCATGTCGATCAAGAACCCGACCAATGAGTCGTTCAAGAAGAAGTGGGCCGACTACGCCAAGGCCAAGAAGCTGCCCGGCGCCGACAAGCCGCTGACCAATGACCCGATGGAAGCCACCTACATCGGCATCCACATGTGGGCGCAAGCGGTCACCAAGGCCAAGAGCACCGACACCGACAAGGTGATCGCTGCGATGGCCGGCCAGACCTTCCCGGCACCGGGCGGCTTCGTGTCGACCATGGACGCGAAGAACCACCATCTGCACAAGCCGGTGTTCATCGGTGAGATCAAGGCCGACGGCCAGTTCAACGTGGTGTGGAAGACCCCCGCCCCGGTCAAGGCCAAGCCGTGGAGTCCGTACATCGAAGGCAACGACAAGAAGAAGGATGAGCCCGAAAAGAAGTAGGCCCCCCCACTCGCTCGCGCTCCTGCCCTCGAGGGGCGCCACCCTGAGGACCGGCAAAGCCGGATCCTCGGGCGTTGCTTGATAGGCGGCTCGCTCCGCTGCCGCAGCCGCGGCGGGCGAGCCTTTTCTCATGATGGGTGTTCGATGCTCGTACGTCGGCTGAAATCTGTTTGGCTTGGCTTGTGGTTGTTGTGCTTGGTGTGCACGGCGCTTTCCACCCAGGCGCTCACGCGCGAACAAGCGCTGGCCCTGGTCAAGGGCGAAAACGAAGAACGCATCACGGCCCTGGCCGGCTCGCTGTCGCGAGGCGACGAGGGCCTGGCGAAGTTTCTGCAAGCCGTGCTCGACGACGAGGTGAAGTTCAGCGCCAACGCCGCCTTCTTGGTGCGCGACGGCAAGAGCTTCGATGCCGCCACCGGTGCCGAAACGCCGCTGCCCGAAGGCGTTGAAGACGTCATCAACAGCAACCAGATGCGCCGCGAGATCGAAGGCTCGCTGGCCGCGCTGAAGCTTTTTTCCGCCGACCTGGCGGAGCGCCGGGCCGCCATCAAGGCCTTGAAAGAAGAGGCCGACGAAACCCGCTTGCCGCTGATCGAAAAGGCGCTGGCGGTGGAGGCCGACGAGTCGCTCAAGACGCAGCTGTCGCAAGTGCGCGCTGCAGTGCTGGTCTCGTCGAGCGACACCGCCAAGCGGCTCGAAGCCGCACGTGCCCTGGCCGCCAGCCTCACACCGGCCACCAAGACCTTGTTGCTCGAGCGCCTCAAGCCCGCAGCCGAAGGCGGCGAGCCCGACGTGAACGTGCGCAGCCAGCTGGAGATTGCGCTGCGCGCAGTCGAGTCGCGCCTCGCCTGGGGCGAGCGCCTGGGCGTGATGTTCACCGGCGTGAGCCTGGGCAGCATCTTGCTGCTGGTGGCGCTGGGCCTGGCCATCACCTATGGGCTGATGGGTGTCATCAACATGGCGCACGGCGAGCTGATGATGATCGGCGCCTACGCCACCTACCTGGTGCAGAACCTGTTCAAGGCCTACCTGCCCGGCGCCTTCGATTACTACATCCTGCTCGCCATTCCCGCATCGTTCTTTGCCGCGGCGCTGGTGGGCGCGGCGCTCGAGCGCGGCGTCATCCGCTGGCTTTACGGGCGCCCGCTGGAGACGCTGCTCGCCACCTGGGGCATCAGCCTGGTGCTGATGCAGACGGTGCGCTCGATCTTCGGTGCGCAGAACGTGCAGGTGGAAAACCCGGCCTGGTTGTCGGGTGGGGTCAGTGTGCTGAGCAATCTCACTCTGCCTTTCAATCGCATCGCGATCGTCGTGTTTGCGGTGCTCGTGCTGGCCGGTGTGTCGCTGTTGATTGCGCGCACACGGCTCGGCTTGTTCGTTCGCGGTGTGACGCAGAACCGAAAGATGGCCGCCTGCGTGGGTGTGAACACGGCTCGCATCGACACCTTTGCATTTGCGCTGGGCTCGGGCATTGCGGGCCTGGCGGGTTGTGCGCTGTCTCAAGTGGGCAACGTGGGGCCGGACCTCGGGCAGGGCTACATCGTCGACTCCTTCATGGTCGTCGTGCTCGGCGGTGTGGGCCAACTCGCCGGCACCGTGTACGCCGCGCTCGGCCTGGGTGTGCTGAACAAGTTGCTCGAAGGTTGGCAGGGCGCCGTGCTCGCCAAGATCATGGTGCTGGTCTTCATCGTGGTGTTCATCCAGAAGAGGCCGCAGGGCATCTTTGCGATGAAGGGCCGGAGTGCTGAAGCATGAGCGCCGTCGTTCCTCTTCCTACGGTCGCTCCGACGACGCGGCTGCTCACGCCCAAGGCCTGGATGGGCGTGCTCGCCGCACTGGCGGCAGTGCTCGTGCTCGCGCCGGTGCTCAACCTGGTGGTGCCTGCAGGCAACCTGTTCCACCTGAGCGACTACGCTGTCAGCCTCACGGCCAAGATCATGTGCTACGCCATCTGCGCGCTCGCCATGGACTTGATCTGGGGCTACACCGGCATCTTGTCGCTCGGCCATGGCGTGTTCTTCGCACTGGGCGGCTACGCGATGGGCATGTACCTCATGCGCCAGATCGGGCGTGACGGCAACTACCAGTCTGAACTGCCCGACTTCATGGTCTTCCTCGACTGGAAAGAGCTGCCCTGGCATTGGGCCTTGAGCGACAGCTTCATCGCCACGCTCGCGCTGGTGGTGCTGGTGCCCGGCCTGCTGGCCTTCGTGTTCGGTTACTTCGCCTTCCGCTCGCGCATCAAGGGCGTGTACTTTTCCATCATCACGCAGGCGCTCACCTATGCAGCGATGCTGCTCTTCTTCCGCAACGAAACCGGCTTCGGCGGCAACAACGGCTTCACCGATTTCAAGCGCCTGCTCGGCATCCCGCTCGCCACGCCATCGATGCGCATCACGCTGTTCGTGCTGACGGGGCTCACGCTGATC